>JAIEQN010000096.1 GCA_019747685.1 Gemmataceae bacterium | reverse complement strand
GGCCCGCTCCGGGCCGTGGGCCAGCCCGTTAATCATCAGGGCGCACGACCCGCAGATGCCCTCCCGGCAGTCCTGCTCGAACGCGACCGGCTCCTCGCCCTTGCGGATGAGGCCCTCGTTCAGGACGTCCAGCATCTCCAGGAACGACATGTCCGGGCTGACATCGTCCAGCGGGTACGTCACCAGCCGGCCCGGGGAAGTTTGGTCCTTCTGCCGCCAGACGTGGAGCGTGATCTTCATTCGGGAGTTTCGTGTTTTCGAGTTTGAAGTTTCGAGTTCGGAGTTCTCCGCTTCGGCTGGTGAGCGTCGCCGGGGCGTGCCGACTGGCTCCAACTCGAAACTTCAAGCTCGAAACTGTTACTTGTAGCTCCGCTCGGCCAGCCGGACGGTCTCGAAGGCCAGCGGCTCGACGTTGCGGACCGGGGCCTTGTCCGGGCCGGCGTACTCCCAGGCCGCGACGTGGGCGAAGTCGGCGTCGTTCCGCTTGGCCTCGCCGTCCGGCGTCTGGTACTCGACCCGGAAGTGCCCGCCGCACGACTCCTCCCGGTGGAGGGCGTCCAGGGTCAGCAGCTCGGCGAACTCCAGGTAGTCGGCCACCCGGTTGGCCTTCTCCAGGGCGGTGTTCAGGTCGTCGCCGGACCCGGGGACGGTGACGTTCCCCCAGAACTCGTCCCGCAGCTCGCGGACCCGGCCGAGGGCGTGCCGCAGGGTGTGCTGGCTGCGGGCCATGCCCACGTCGTTCCAGACGACCAGGCCGAGTTCCCGGTGGAACTCGTTCGGCGTCTTCTTCCCCTTGATCGCCAGGAGCTTCTGGACCTTCTCGCGGGCCTCGGCCTCGCACCGCCGGAACTCCGGGTGGTCGGTCGGCGTGGCCCCCGGCTTCTCGCCCGCCAGCCAGTGGGTCAGGGTGTACGGCAGCACGAAGTAGCCGTCCGCGAGGCCCTGCATGAGGGCCGACGCCCCGAGCCGGTTGGCCCCGTGGTCGGAGAAGTTGGCCTCGCCGACGACGAACAGCCCGGGGACGTTCGACATCAGCTCGTAGTTCACCCACAGCCCGCCCATCGTGTAGTGGACGGCCGGGTAAATCCGCATCGGCCGGTCGTACCCGCTCTCGGCCGTGATCCGCTCGTACATGCTGAACAGGTTGCCGTACTTCCCCTCGATCCGCGGCCGGCCCTGCTTGCGGATGGCGTCGGCGAAGTCGAGGTAGACGCCCCGGCCGCCCGGCCCGACGCCCCGGCCCTCGTCGCACACCTCCTTCGCCGCCCGGCTCGAAATGTCCCGCGGGGCCAGGTTACCGAAGCTCGGGTACTTCCGCTCCAGGTAGTAGTCGCGGTCCGGCTCGGGAATCTGGTTCGGGTGCTTGCCCGCGTCCGCGGCGTTCTTCGGCACCCAGACCCGGCCGTCGTTCCGCAGGCTCTCGCTCATCAGCGTGAGCTTCGACTGGTGGTCGCCGGCGACCGGGATGCAGGTCGGGTGGATTTGGGTGTAGCACGGGTTGGCGAAGGCCGCCCCCCGCTTGTACGCCCGGTAGGTGGCCGAGACGTTACAGCCGTTGGCGTTCGTGCTGAGGTAGAAGACGTTCCCGTACCCGCCGGTGGCCAGGACGACGGCGTCGGCCGACCAGGAGCGGATTTCCCCCGTGACCAGGTGGCGGGTGACGATGCCCCGGGCCTTCCCGTCGACGACGACCAGGTCGATCATCTCGCAGCGGGGGTACATCACGACCCCGCCGGTGGCGACCTGCCGGCACAGGGCCTGGTACGCCCCGAGCAGGAGCTGCTGCCCGGTCTGGCCGCGGCAGTAGAAGGTCCGCTGGAGTTGCGCCCCGCCGAAGCTCCGGGTGTCGAGCAGCCCGCCGTACTCGCGGGCGAACGGCACCCCCTGGGCGACGCACTGGTCGATGATGGCGGTGCTGACCTCCGCGAGGCGGTGGACGTTCGCCTCCCGGCTGCGGAAGTCGCCGCCCTTGATGGTGTCGTAGAAGAGGCGGTAGACGCTGTCGCCGTCGTTCCGGTAGTTCTTGGCGGCGTTGATCCCGCCCTGGGCGGCGATGCTGTGCGCCCGCCGGGGCGAGTCCTGGTAGCAGAAGCAGACGACGTTGTACCCCAGCTCCGCGAGCGTGGCGGCGGCGCTGCCGCCGGCCAGCCCGGTCCCGACCACCAGGACCGTGTACCTCCGCTTGTTGGCCGGGTTGATGAGCCGCTGGTCCCGCTTGAACCGGGTCCACTTCTCGGCCAGCGGCCCGCCCGGCACTTTCGGGTCGAGGTTCATGTCCGCCACCACTTCCGCCGGTGGCACAGGCCTCCCGGCCTGTGCTGAGTCAGCCGCACAGGCCGGGAGGCCTGTGCCACCAAAGAATCAGGCCGTCGCGTAGGCCGGCTGCACGTATCCGGACCACACGGCCACCACGATCAGGCCGTTGCCGACCAGGATGAACAGGGCCGCGAGCAGCCCGAGGACGTCGATCGGGCCGCGGGTGCTGGCGTTCTTCACCCCGAGCGTCTGGAACGTGCTCGGGATGCCGTGCCGCAGGTGCAGGAACAACACCACCTGGGTGACGAGGTAGAGGACGGCCACGGCCGGGTTGGTGAACCCGGCGACCATCATGTTGTACACGTCGTGCCGGCCGTACGGGTCCCGCAGGTCGAGGTACGGGACCGGGGTGCCGGCGGGGACCGGCGCAAACCCCCTCGGGTCGGACGCGCTGGCCGCGAACACCGGCCCGGCGAACACCGCCGGCTTGACCACCCCGAACGTGTAGTGGGCCAGGTGGAAGGCGACGAACAGCCCGACCACCAGCCCGGACCAGACCATCGTCCGGCTGGAGACCGTCGCCTGGGCCGACCGCTTGAAGGCGTAGGGGACCGGCCGGGCCGCGACCGACCGGAGCTTCAGCCGGACGGCCAGGACGACGTGCAGGACGAACAGCACCAACAGCCCGACCCGGGCGGCCCAGAGGAGCAGCCCGAGGCCGTGCTTGAGGAAGGCGGCGTAGGCGTTGATGGCGTCCCGGCTGGCCTCGCCGCCCGGGAGGGCCTTCAGGTTGCCGATCAGGTGGAAGACGGTGAACAGGACCAGGGCCACGCCGGTCGCCCCGACGGTCAGCTTGGCCCCGACGGAGGCGTCGAGGAAGGCCCGGAGGACGACGGCCGGCTTCGGGCCGGTCGGCGGCTCGGCGGGGCCTTTCGGGTAGCGGACGGTGCCGGTGGCGGCGTTGGCCATGTGGTTCGGTCGGCGGTCGGGTCGGGACCGGCGGCGGGTGGCCGGTGAGGGCATTTTAGCCGACCCGGCCGGCGGATGGCCATTCGGCCGGCGGACGTGAGGTTAACCGCGGCGGGACCCTGGCGGGCAACCGGCACGACGGACCGGACCGCCACCGACGGTTGCCCCGGCCCGGAAACGCAAACCGGGGGCCGATCGGCCCCCGGTCGCGGACTTCGCAGCACAACACGGCCGGTCAGGCGACCGCCTTCCGCCGGCGGGCGTACCCGACCAGGCCGGCCGCGCCCATCCCGACCAGGGCCAGGCTGGTCGGCTCCGGGACGGCCGCCACGCCGGTGCCGAACACGAACCGGTCGATGAGCGGGGCGGTGAAGGAGTCGACGGGCACCGTGACCGTCACCGACGCGATCGGCGTGTCGGCGATGAACCCGGCGAAGGTCGGGTCGTCGGTCGGGGCCACGGCGGCGGACAGCACGAACTCCTCGCCGCTCGCCAGGGTGAAGGTGAAGTCGGCGGTCCCGAACGCGATTCCGAAGTCGAACCCGACGGCGGTCGTCCCGGCCGGCAGGTCGATGGTCAGCACCTGCGGCCCGGGGTCGGCCTGCTGGAAGCTCAGCACCACCCCGTCCCCGAGGTCGTAATCGCCGACGAAGGCGGGGTCGACGGTGTACAGGTTGCTGTTCCCGGTGAAGGTGACGCCGGACAGGGTCACCGTCGCCCCGGGGTAGAAGGTGAACGTGTCCGGCGGGACGACCTGGTCGTTGAAGTCGATCAGCGTCAGGCTGGTGGCGTCGGCCTCGAACGCCGCCCGGTCGGTGTACAGGACGGCCGCCGCCGTCGGGCCGGCGGTCAGGGCGGCCGCCACCACGGCGGCCAGTGGGGCAAGGGCGTACTTCACGGTGCGGTACTCCGGGCCCGGTGCGAGTGCGGGTCGGGCCCGCCCCGGGCGGGGTGGGGCCGGGTGGGGGCGCGACCTGAGCCCGCCGGACGCCGGGGGATCGCGTCGGAATGAGAACAGGGTGGAGTGTAACCGGCCGTCACAGGCCGACAAGAAAATTCCCACCAAATCAGAACATGGTCAGTAGCAAATACGTCTGAGTTTCAACCCTGACCGGCCGCTTCCTTCACGACCGCACCGGTCGGGTCGGGGGCGAGGCGTCGCGACGGGCTTACCCGTCGGCCCAGGCGAACCGGCCGCCCCAGCCGCGGGCCACCCACCGGGCCAGCAGCTCGGCCCGGCTCTCGACCACGAAGTGCCGGAAGATCACCTTGGCGTACTGGTTGACCGTGTGCCGGGTCAGCCCGAGCCGGGCGGAGACCTGCTTGTCCGTGTTCCCTTCCAGCAGGCACCTCAGCACCCGCCGGGCCAGCGGCGGCAGGGCGGCCGGGCCCGGCTCGGCGAACAAGGCCAGCGGACCGCCGAGCAGCGGGGCCACCGCCGCGTGGACCTCCCGGACCAGGGCCTTCTGCCGGGCCGAGAAGTCCGGCTCGCCGGCCGGGCGGATCATGTTCAGGGCGCTGAAGGCCGTCCCGGTCCGGGCCCCGCCCGGGGCCCGGTAGCAGAGCAGCACCGCGCCCCCCCCGGCCTCCCGGAGCAGGGCGTAGAACGCCGACCGGAACCACCCCGGGTCGGCCACCAGTTCCGGGCGGGTGAGGCAGGTCCCGTCCTCGGCGGCCAGGGCGGCCCGGTACGGGGCCGACATCGGGTTGAAGTACGGGTCGGCCGTGATCCGCCGGACCAGCTCCGCCAGGGCCGCCGGGTCGAACCCGTTGTCCAGCCCCCACAGCCGGATGTGGTCGACCGTGACCGGAGCCTCGAACCGCCCGTCGGCGGATTGCGCCAGCCCGGCCCCGGCCAGCTCGGCGGCCCGGCGGGCGAAGTAGGCCCGCCAGGTGCCGGCGTCGTCGCCGAGGTCGCGGCACTCGCCGACGAGGCGGTGGACGGCCCGGAGGTCGGCTAGGCGGAGGGCGGACGACTTGGCCACGAGCGGCCTCGGGCGGGGACGTGCGGACCGGCCCGCGGACAGCATACCGCCCCCGGACGTTGGACGCAACGGTCGGCCCACCTCTTATTTGAGGGCTAGTGCCGGAGCCCCGGCGGCCGGACAATCGACTCCGCGTGTCACCGTCCGGTACCCCGCCGGGACGCCACACGCCGTCAGACCGCGACCGGCACCAGAGAGAACCGCGGATTTTGGCCGGCCGGATTTTTTTTTGGTACCAGCGGGTCATCCCGATCGCTTTTCTGTCTGTTCCGATAGCCGACCCCACCGCCGAGCCCCGCCCCGCCGGCCGGACCGACCCCGGCCGCACGGCATCCGGAGAAACCTCATGCGACCCCGCCCCGCCCGGACCGCCGCCCTGGCAACCGTGTTGGTCGCCCTGCTCACCGCCACCCCGACCCGGGCCGACTTCACCCTGTACGTCGCCAACCTCAACACCAGCACGATCAGCCGGGTGGACGCGGGCGGCGGGGTAACGCCGTTCGCCTCCGCCGGGCTCGACTTCGCCCTCGGCGTCACCGTCGATGCGGCCGGGAACGTGTACGCCACGAGCGACGGCAACAACCAGATCCGCCGGTACTCGCCGGCCGGGGCCGACCTGGGGGTGTTCGCCACCCTGCCGGGGTCGGCCGGCGGGCTGGTGTTCGGCCCGGATGGCAACCTGTACGTGGCCGGCTGGTACGGGAACCTCGGCGAGGTCCGGTCGGTCTCCCCGGCCGGGGCCGACCTGGGCGTCTTCGCCTTCCGGTCGCTCCCGTTCAACGAGTTCGGCGGCGGGCTGGCCGTCCACACCGGGCTGGCGTTCGGCCCGGACGGCAACCTGTTCGCCACCGACTCCTTCTTCGGCAAGCTGTACAAGTACTCGCCGGCCGGGGCCGACCTCGGGGCGTACTCGCGGAACGAGGCCGGCAACCCGCCGGGCGTGCCCGGCATCGGCAGCGCGTTCGGGGTGGCGATCGGCCCGGACGGGAACGTGTACGTCAGCGACTTGGACTTCGGCCGCATCTACCGCCTGTCGCAGGACCTGGAGTACCTCGGCGTGTTCGCCAGCATCACCGGCACCGCGACCGGCCTGGCGTTCGGCCCGGACGGCAACCTGTACGTGGCCAACTACGACCTCGGGACGATCCGACGGTTCGCCCCCGATGGCACCGACCTCGGGGACTTCGCCACCGGCCTGACCGGGCCGGCGTTCATCGCCTTCGCCCCGGCGGCCGTGCCGGAGCCGGCGAGCGTCGGGCTGCTGGCGGCCGGCGGCCTCGGGCTGCTCGGGTACGCCCGCCAGCGGAGGACGACCGCCTGACCGCCGGCCCCCACGTGGGCCGCTCGCGATCACCCGCCGGCCGGGCGACGCCCGGCCCCCTCGTCGGCCACGACCCGCGGACACTCCGGGTCCGGGTAGTACCCAATCACACGCAGAAAAAATTATCTATTAATAATAAATGATATTAATTTTACACTTTTACGACTTGTAAGATATATTTCGGCTCGCGTAAATTACACGGACTCGCCTCGGCAGTACTCGTTCCCCGCCGCGCCGGCCGCCAGGGTTTTTCCCCGGCCGGGCCGGGGTGTCTTTGTCCTCCATCTTTCCGGGAGTTCTGCGGTGCTCCTCACCCACTGGCTGGCCGGCCCCACGTCGTCCCCGAAGAAGGCCCGGGCCGCCGCCCGCCGGCTGACCGCCGAGCTGCTGGAAGCCCGGGACGTGCCGGCGGCGGTCGTCCTGACCGACCGGGCGGACTACTCCCCCGGCAGCACCGCCGCCTTCACCGCCACCTCGGACGGCGGGCCGGGCCTCGACTTCGCGGCCGGCGAGACGGTCCAGTTCCAGGTGTCCCGGACCGACGGCGTCCCGGGCACCGGCCCGAGCGCCGAGCCGTGGCAGGTGGCCGACGGGGTCGGCGGGTTCGACCCGTACCAGGACGGCAGCGGCGTTTGGCACTACCCGGACACCGACGGGGCGGCGGACGGGAGCTTCGGGACGACCTGGTACGTGGACGGCCAGTACGCCGGGGCCGCCCTCCGGGTGACGGCAACCGGCCTCGGGTCCGGGGCGGCGGCGGCGGCCGACTTCACCGACTCGCCCAAGATCGCCTCCGCCTCCCTCGGCTTGCAGTCACCGAACCCGCTGACGGCCGGCTCGCTGGCGTACTACAGCTTCTCCGTTACCCGGACGCCCGGCGAGTTGTTCACCGCCAACCTCTCCGTCAGCTCGACCAACAGCACGTTCAACAGCTACGTCTTCCCGTCGTTCTGGCTGTCGACCCTGACGTTCGACTCCGGCGGCGGCGACACCCGGTCGACCACCTTGCAGCTCAACACCTCCCGCGGCATGCCGCGGGGGTCGTACCCGTTCACCACCCGGGCCTCCGTGTCCGGCACCCCGGCCGACTACGCCGACGCCGCCGGGACGCTCGTCATGGCCAACAACCCCCCGCAGTCCGGAAACGCGACGTACAACTTCGACGAGGACAACTCGCGGTCGCTGACCCTGTACGGGCTCGACTACGACGGCGACACCCTGACCTACACCATCGTCTCCTACCCGGCCAACGGGACCCTGTCCGGCACCGGGGCCGCCCGGACGTACACCCCGAACGCGAACTACTTCGGCACCGACACCTTCACCTACCAGATCACCGACGGCAACGGGGGGACGAGCGCGACGGCCACCATCACCCTGAACGTGGCCTCGGTGAACGACCAGCCGACGATCGATCCGGTCGGCTCCACGACGATCCTGGAGGATGCCGCGGCCCAGACCGTCTCCCTCACCGGGATCGGGGTCGGGGCCGGGTACGAGTCGGACCAGTCGCTGACCGTGACGGCGACCAGCGACAACCCCGGCCTCGTCCCCCACCCGACGGTCAGCTACACCTCGCCGGCGGCCACCGGGTCGCTCCAGTTCGCCCCGGTCCCGAACGTCTCCGGGACGGCGACCGTCACCGTCACCGTGACCGACAGCGGGGCCAGCCAGCCGGTCCCGGCCGGGAACCAGTTCCGGGTAAACGCCTACCAGACCAACGACCAGATCACCAACCAGCGCGGCGGGCCGGGGGTGGCCTATGACGCCGCCGGGAACTCGGTGGTCGTCTGGACGAGCTACCAGCAAGACGGGGCCGGGCACGGGGTGTACGCCCAGCGGTACGCGGCCGACGGCTCCCCCGTCGGGGCCGAGTTCCGGGTCAACACCTACACCAGCTACGACCAACTATACCAGTCGGTCGGGATGGCCCCCGACGGTCGGTTCGTGATCGCCTGGTCGAGCGGGTTCCAGGACGGCAGTTCGGGCGGGGTGTACGTCCAGCGGTACAACGCCGACGGGACCCCGGCTGGCAGCGAGTTCCGCGTCAACGTTACCACCGCGTCCGACCAGGGCTACCCGTCGGTCGGGATGGCCGCCGACGGCCGATTCCTCATCACCTGGGCGAGCCTCCTCCGGGACCTGGACGGGTGGGGCATCGCCGCCCGGTGGTACGCCCCCGACGGCACCCCGGCCGGCGGGGACTTCCTGGTCAACAATTACACCTCCAACAACCAGGAGTTCCCGACGGTCGGGATGGCCCCGGACGGCCGGTTCACCGTCATGTGGTACGGGGACGGTCCGGACAACGTCCAGAGCGACGTCTACGCCCGCCGGTACACGAACCAGATCAGCAACATCCGCACCCGCCAGTTCACCGTCACCGTCCTCCCGGTGAACGATGTCCCGTACTTCATCAAGGGCTCGGACCTGACGGTCCTGGACAACGCCGGCCCGCAGTCGGTGGCCAACTGGGCGACGGGGCTGTCGGCCGGGCCGCCGGACGAGAGCGGGCAGGCCCTCACCTTCTTCGTCGTCACCGACAACCCGGGCCTGTTCACGGCCGGCGGCCAACCCGCCGTCTCCCCGGCCGGGACGCTCACCTTCACCCCCCGACTCGGCGCCGGCGGGATGGCGGGGATGACCATCTGGGTCCAGGACAACGGCGGTACCGCCAACGGCGGCCTGGACACCAGCCCCGCGCTCACGTTCATCATCACCGTCATTCAAACCAACCGAGCCCCGACCGACCTCGCCCTAGCGCCCGCGAGCATCGCCGAGGACCAGCCGAGCGGCACGACGGTCGGGACGTTCAGCTCCACCGACCCGGACGCCGGCAACACCTTCACCTACAGCCTGGTGGCCGGGGCGGGTAGCGCCGACAACGCCGCGTTCGCCGTCGCCGGCGACACGCTGAAGACGAGCACGGCCCTCGACTACGAGGCGAAGCCGTCGTACAGCGTCCGCGTCCGCACCACCGACCAGGGCGGCCTGTACTACGAGAAGGTGCTCACCGTCGGGGTGACGAACGTCGCCCCCGGCACCCCGGCCGACGCCGACGGGGCGGCCGACACGGTGGCCGAGGGGGCGACCGCCGGGACGCCGGTGGGCGTCACCGCCGCGGCCGCCGACCCCGGCGGGTCGGCCGTCACCTACACCCTGACCGACGACGCCGGCGGCCGGTTCGCCGTCAACGCCACGACCGGGGTGGTCACGGTCGCCAACGGCTCGCTCCTCGAAGGCCCGGGTAGCCACTCGATCACCGTCCGGGCCGGCGACGGGGCCGGGGGCTTCTCCAGCCAGTCGTTCACCGTCGCCGTCACCAACGTGGCCCCGACGGGGACGCTCGACGCCCCGGCCTCGATCGTCTACGGGTACGAGGTCGGGGTCGTCCTCCGCGACCCGGCCGACCCGTCCGCCGTCGACCGGGCGGCCGGCCTGCATTACGCTTTCGCCCTCAACACGACGAACACCTCCCCGCTCGGCGGGGCGACCTACGCCGGGACCGACGGCTCGCAGACGGCCAGCTTCGACTCGCTCACCGTCGGCACCTACTACCTGTTCGCCCGGGTGATCGACGAGGACGGCGACTACACCGAGTACTCGCAGCCGGTGGCCGTCACCGCCCGGCCGCTGACGATCACCGCGGCCGACCGGTCGAAGACCTACGGCGACGCCCTGACCCTGGGGACGGCCGGGTTCACCACCGGGGCCGGCCAGTTGGTCGCCGGCGACGCCGTCACCGCCGTGACCCTCACCAGCGCCGGGGCCGCCGCGACCGCCGGGGCGGGCAGCTACCCGGTCGTCGCGTCCGCGGCCGTCGGCACCGGGCTGTCCAACTACGCCATCACCTACGTCGACGGCACCCTGACCGTCGCCCGGAAGGGGCTGACGGTCACGGCCGACGACCAGTCGAAGACCTACGACGGGGCCGCATTCACCGCCTTCACCGCCACCTACGCCGGGTTCGTCGGCGGCGAGGGGCCGGGCGACCTGGGCGGGGCGCTGGCGTTCGGCGGCACCGCCGCCGGGGCCGTCAACGCCGGGACGTACACCATCACCCCGTCCGGGCTGACCTCGGCCAACTACGCCATCACCTTCGGCTCCGGCGTCCTGACCATCGGCAAGGCGGGAGCCACGGTCGTCGTGACCGGGTACGCCGGGGTGTACGACGGGGTCGCCCACGGGGCGACCGGCATGGCCACCGGGGCCGCCGGCGAGAACCTCTCCGCCCTGCTCGACCTGGGGGCCAGCTTCACGAACGTCCCCGGCGGGACCGCCGACTGGTCGTTCGCCGGGGACGCCAACCACAACCCGGCCTCCGGGTCGGTGACGGTCGCCATCGCCAAGGCGGACGCCACAATCGCGGTGACCGGGTATTCCGTCACATACGACGGGCTGACCCACACCGCCGCCGGCACCGCCACCGGGGTCGGCGGGGCCGACCTGGGCGGCCTGCTCGACCTGTCCGGGACGGCCCACACCGACGCCGGCAGCTACGCCGACGGGTGGACGTTCGCCGGGAACGGCAACTACAACGCGGCCGCCGGCACGGTCGCCAGCTCCATCGCCAAGGCCGACCAGACGATCACCTGGGCCGACCCGGCCGGGATCGTCTACGGCACCGCCCTGTCCGCGGCCCAGCTCGACGCCACGGTGGCCGGGGTGCCCGGCGGGTCGGCGCCCGGGGCCCGGACCTACGACCGGGCCGCCGGCGATGTCTTGAATGCCGGCGACGACCAGCCCCTGACCGTCACCGCCGCCGCCACGGCCAACTACAACGCCGCGCCCCGGACGGTCTACCTCGACGTGGCCCGGGCCGCCCTGACGGTCACCGCCGACGGCCAGGCCGAGACCTACGACGGGGCCGCCTTCGCCGACTTCACCGCCTCCTCCGCCGGGTTCGTCAACGGCGACGACGAGGGCGACCTGACCGGGCTGCTCGACTTCTCCGGGGTCGCGGTCGGGGCGGTCGCCGCCGGCAGTTATCCGATCGTTCCCGGCAGGCTGTCGTCGGCCAACTACGACATCGCCTTCGTCCCCGGCACCCTGACGATCGGCCAGAAGGCCCTGGCCGGCGGCTTTACCGCGGCGAACAAGGTGTACGACGGGACGACGGCGGCGACGGCGACCAGCGGCCCGGGGTCGTACCCGATCACCGCCGCCGCCGGCACCCTGGCCGCGGCCAACTACAGCTTCGCCTTCGTCCGGGGCAACCTGGCGGTGACGGCCGAAGACGCCCGGGTGGGCTTCACCGGCCCGAACTACGCCACCACCACCTCGGCCACCGCCACCACCGTCCGGGTGACGCTGACGGCGGCGGTGACCGAGCCGGCCGACGGCTCGGCCGGCGACCTGACCAAGGCCAAGGTGACGTTCACCAACCGGGACACCGGGGCGGTGATCGCCTCGAACGTGCCGGTCAGCCTGTCGGGCGGGGTCTACCGGGCGACGTACAACTGGTCGGCCCCGATCGGGACGGCCGACGGGGCGACCTTCCACGTCGGGGTGGCGGTCACCGGCGGGTGGTACGCCCGCAGCGTGGCCGCCGACGACGCCCTGGTGACGGTCAAGCGGACCGGCACCGGCACGGCCGGATCGGTCGGCGGGGGCGGGGCGCTGACCGCCTCGGCCTCGGACGGGACCTACGCGGCCGCCGCGGGATCGGCGATCGACTTCGGGCTGGCGGTCAAGCCCGGAGCCTCGCCGACCGGGACGGTCCGGATCATCACCCGGGCGGCCGACGGCCACGTGTATCTGATCCAGAGCACCTCGATCGCCACCCTGACGACCGGCACGTCCGCCGGCGGGGCGACGGCCACGATCACCGGCCGGGTGAGCGTGACCGACATCACCGACCCGGCGAACCCGGTGGTCCTCGTGGCCGGCGCCGGCTTCACGGTGCAACTGACGGACGGGGCGACCGACTCGCTCGCCGTGACGGTGACGGCCGACGACGGCATCCTGCTGTTCGCCAGCAACACGGCCGGCGAGCAGGGGCTGGCCACCGGGAGCGTCCAGGTCGTCTAGGGTGGGCGACCGCCGGACCGCCGCCCCCGCCGCGGGGCGAGCGGCCCGGGTTGATAGGACTCGGTCAGGTACACCCGGAGGGACTCGAACCCCCAACCCTCTGCTCCGAAGGCAGATGCTCTATCCAGTTGAGCTACGGGTGCGGCCGGAGGTAGTCTAAGCGGGGGCCGGGCGGGGTACAAGCCCGGGGCCCGGCCCCGGTCGCCAGCACTATTGTCTGTCCGACAGAATTTATTGGTTCGGCCGCAGGGTGTGCGTGTTGCCGAACCAAACCAATCCGAGCCGGGCCGGCCCCGGCTGACCTACCACCCGAGGCGGCGGGGGGTTACGATCCGCCCATGTCGATTGACCTCACCCCCCAGCAGCGGCGGGCCGTCGAACACCGCGGCACCTCGGTCGTACTGGCGTCCGGGGCCGGGTGCGGCAAGACCCACGTCCTGACCCGCCGGTACGTCTCCCACCTCGTCGCGGACGGGGCCGAGGTCGGTCGGGTGGTGGCCATCACCTTCACCGACCGGGCCGCCCGGGAGATGCGGGACCGCATCCGCGGCGAGGTCGAGAAGCTGCCCGACCCCGGCCGGCACCTCCGGGCGCTGGACGCCGCCCCGATCACCACCATCCACGGGTTCTGCGGCACCCTGCTGCGGCAGTTCGCCGTCCCGGCCGGCCTCGACCCCGGGTTCGAGGTCTTGGACGACGTGCTGTCCGCCAACATCCGGACCGAAGCCCTGCAAGGGAGCCTCCGCGGGCTGCTCGAAGTCCCGGCCGGCGCCGCCGACCCGGCCTCGCCGGCGGCCGCCCTGCGGGAACTCGTCGTCCTGTTCGGCTGGCCGTCGGTGGTCGAAGCGGTCGACGGGCTGCTGCTCACCGTGGACCGGCCGGCGTGGTCGGCGTGGCTGGCCCGGTCGCCCGGCGACATCGCCGCCGGGTGGGTCGGGCCGGTCCGGCGGGGACTACTCCCTGGCTGGGTCGAGTACCTGGCGGCCGCGTCCCCCAAGGTCGCCGGGTGCCTGGGGCTGTTGGCCCGGATGTGGGGCGGGTCGCCGGGCGTCGCCGCCAAGCGGGACCGGCTGCTCGCCGGGTTGCCCGGGCTGGCCGGATCGCCCGACCTCGCGGCCGCGGTCGAGGAGTTGTGTGGCCTGGCCAAGGTCCAGGGGACGCCGAAGAAGGACTGGCCGGATGAGGCCCTCTACGAAGCGGTCAAGGACGCCTTCACCGACTTCCGGGCCGACCTGCCGAAGAAGCTGGCCACATTCGCCGGGACGCCTGCGGACGTCGCTGCGGCCGCCCGGGTCGGTCAACTCTTCCTGCGGGTGGCGGTGGCGGCCGACGACGCCTACGCCTTCCGCAAGCGGCGGGCCGGTGTACTCGACTTCCAGGACCTGTTGGTCATGGCCCGGGACCTGCTCCGCGACCATGCCGAGGTCCGCGCGGCCGTCCGCGGCCGGTATCGGTTCGTCCTGCTGGACGAACTCCAGGACACCGACCCCGTGCAGATGGAGCTGGTAGACCTGTTGCTCGGGGCCGGCAAGGAGCACGGCGGGCTGTTCGCGGTCGGCGACCACAAGCAGAGCATCTACCGGTTCCGGGGGGCCGAGGTCGGGCTGTTCCGGGACCTCCGCCGGGCGGTCCACCCGGACGGCCGGCTCGGGCTGACCCGGAACTACCGGTCCCGGCCGGGTGTGATCCGGTTCGTCAACGCCCTGTTCTCCCGCCGCGTGCCGGACTACGAACCGCTCGACGCCGACCGGCCGGCGGAAGGCGACGCGGCGAACGTCGAGTTCCTGTGGTCGGTGCCGGCCGACCCCAGCAGGGAGTCCGTCGCCGACATTCGGTCACGCGAAGCCGAGGCGATTGCCGGACGGATCGAGGAGTTGCTGAACGACCCGACACCGCGGGTGGCGGACCGGGGCGGCGAACCCCGCCGGGTCGAGCGGCGGGACATCGTCTTCTTGTTCCGGTCGATGAGCCACGTCGCCACCTACGAGGCCGCCCTCCGCCGGCACGGGCTGGACTACTACCTGGTCGGCGGGCGGGCGTTCTTCGCCCAGCAGGAGGTGTACGACCTGCTCAACCTCCTCCGGGCGGTCGAGAACCCGGAGGACGCGGCCAGCCTGGTCGGGGCGTTGCGGTCCCCATTCTGTTGCCTGTCCGACGAAGCCGTCTTCCTGCTCGCCGCCCACCCGGACGGCCCGCGGGCCGGGCTGAACGACCCCGAGCGGGTCGCCAGTCTGCCCGACGACCAACAGCCCGTGGCCGACCGGGCGAAGCAGTGGCTGACCAAGTGGCGGGCCGAGAAGGACCGGCTGCCGCTCGCCCGGCTCTTGAACACCGTCATCGCCGACAGCGGCTACGACGCCGCGCTGCAGTTCGAGTTTCTCGGCGACCGGAAGCTGGCCAACCTCTGGAAGCTCGTGGACCTGGCCCGGTCGTTCGACCGGTCCGGGCTGTTCGGGCTGCCGGAGTTCGTCGCCCGGCTGGCCGACCTGATCGCCCGCCAGCCGCGGGAGGAACAGGCCGCCACCCTGCCCGAGACGGCCGACGTGGTCAAGCTGATGAGCATCCACCAGGCCAAAGGGCTGGAGTTCCCGGTGGTGTTCGTCCCCGACCTGGCGGCCGCCGGCCGGGGCGACCGCCACCCGGTCGCCCGGTGGCACCGCGGCCTCGGCTGCCTGGTCCGGCTGCCATCGGAGTTCGAGGACCGGGAGGACGACCCCCCGCCGTTCCCGGACTTCGCCGACCGGCTCGGGCGGGTGTCCGACCAGCTCGCCGACTGGCAGGAGGACCTGCGGGTCCTGTACGTCGCCTGCACCCGGGCGAGGGACCTGCTCGTCCTGTCCGCGGGGCTGCCAGAGCCGTTCGGCGATCCGGTCGGCGGGGCGACGCCGATGCCGCCGAAGGCCGCGACCCACTGGACCCTGGCCCTGGCCGAGCGGTTCGACCTACGGACCGGCCGGTGCGTGGCCGACGACGTGAAGCCGGAGGACGTGCCGGCAGTGCGGGTGACGGTCGCAGAACCGCACGAGCCGGCGAGCGGGGGGCTCACGCTCCCGGCTCGCCACGGACTCGCTCGTCGTCCCCCTCCCCGCCCTGGAACGGCTCGCCCGCGGCGAGCCGGTCGCCACCCTGGCCGAGCCGTGGGACACCGAGGACGACGCCGACCGCGCCGACTGGCGGCACCCCCGCGAGCGGCTCGGGCCGGTGTCGCACGCCGAGGCCGCCCTGTGGGCCGTCCTCGACCGGTGGGACTTCGCCGACGTGGACGGGTGGGGGCAACTGTTGGCCGACGCCGGCGGCGGGGACGACCTGCGGATGAAGCTCCGGCGGTTCGCCGAGTCCGAGGCCCGGGCGGCCCTGGCGGCCGCCGACGAGCTGCACCGCGACATCGAGTTCCTGGCCGACCTCGGGGCGTTCGCCGGCGGGTACTTACCCTCCCCCCTTGAGGGAGAGGGTGGCCGGCGCAGCCGGCCGGGTGAGGGGAACTTCGACGCCGGCCATCCCCTCACCCGGCGAGCCTGCGGCTCGCCACCCGCTCCCTCAAGGGGGGAGGGTCGGATTGCCGTCCGCGGCCTGATCGACTTCCTCTACCGGGACGGCGACGGCTGGCACGTCCTGGGGATCGACCTCGGGACGGCCGACGAGGACGACCCGTGGCGGGGCCGCCGGCCGGGGCTGGTGCTCGCCGCCGGGGCCGTCCGCGAGCGGCTGGGCGATTGGCCGTTCACCGTCCGGCTCTACGACCTGGCCACCGGCCAGCTCGTCGCCGCTGACCCGCAGCGGGCCAGGCGGGCGGCCGTCGCCGACCACTTCCGGGCCGCCCTCGAGCGCTTCCGGTAGCCCGCGGATGGTTCTGGCCCGGAGGCACACCCCGGGCCTGACGAACCGGTTTGCGGCCTGACGAATCCCGTTCCGACGAAACGAATCCTGTCAAGGAAAAATTGGCGGCCTGCACCGGATCGGTAAGTCCGACCCAACCTGCGACACCGCTTCGGCTTGGTAGTGCATCAGTTTGGCGGTTTCGCCCTTGACAGAGTCAGGAGTTATGACCCAAACTGATGCACTACCTTCGGCTTCGGCGAGTTGATCCGATCCGGGCGGGCGGGTAGACTGGCGGAACCGCCCTCCCTCCCGTCCCGAGACGCCGCCGATGGACTTCCTCTCCCGCCGCGAGTTCTTGAACCGGGCCGCCATCCTGTCCGCCGCCGCGGCCGCCGGCGGCACCGCCACCGCTGCCCCCCCGCCGTCGAAGCCGGACGGCGACAAGCTCCGGGTGGCGGTGGTCGGCGTCCGCAGCCGCGGCATGAGTCACGTGAGCGGGTTCGCCGGCAAGAACGGCTGTGAGATCACGACCGTCTGCGACTGCGACGAGGCGGTCGTCGGCCCGGCCATGAAGGGCGTCGAGAAGGCCCAGGGCAGCGCCCCGCGGTTCGTCAAGGACTTCCGCAAGCTGCTCGACGACAAGACCATCGACATCGTCTCGATCGCCACCCCGAACCACTGGCACGCCCTGATGGCGGTCTGGGCGATGCAGGGCGGGAAGGACGTGTACGTCGAGAAGCCGGCCAGCCACAACGTCCGCGAGGGGGCGGTGCTGGTCGCCGCGGCCCGGAAGTACAACCGGATTTGCCAGGTCGGCACCCAGAGCCGGAGCAACCCCGGGATGCGGGACGCGATCGCCGCCGTCCGCGGCGGGAAGATCGGCACCGTGAACCTGGCCGTCGGCGTCTGCTACCGGGACCGGCCGTCGATCGGTCAGGCCGGCGGGCCGCAGGAGCCGCCGCCGACGATGGACTACGACCTGTGGTGCGGCCCGGCCCCGCTCAAGCCGCCGCACCGCAAGACCAAGAACGGGACCGTCCACTACGACTGGCACTGGACGTGGGACTACGGCAACGGCGACCTCGGCAACCAGGGCGTCCACGAGATGGACAAGGCCCGGTGGGGGCTGGGGCTGGACCGGCTGCCGGACGCGGTGGTCAGCGCCGGCGGCCGGTGGGGGTACGAGGACGACGGCGAGACCGCCAACACGCAGCTCTCGGTGTTCGAGTTCGGCAAGGCCCGGGTCGTGTTCGATGTCCGCGGGCTGAAGACGCCGGCGTACAAGGGGGTGGGCGTCGGCAACATCTTCGCCGGCACGGACGGGATGGTGGTCTGCCCGAACTACAACGGCGGCATCCTGTACGACAAGGCCGGCCAGGAGGTCGCCCGGTTCGGCTGGGACGAGAAGGCGAAGATGTTCGTCGGCAGCGACCAGCACCACTTCGACAACTTCGTGAAGGCGGTCCGCGGCCGGAAGGCCGAGGACCTGAACTGCGACGCGGCCGAGGGGCACCTGTCGGCGGCCCTGTGCCACCTGGCGAACGTCAGCTACCGGCTCGGCCGGGAAGCCCCGCTGGACGAGGCCACCACGGTGTTCGCCGGCGAGCCGGAGGCGGCCGACCTGTTGGCCCTGGAGAAGGTCTACCTGCGGAACAACGGGGTCGATTCGTCCACGGCCGTCGGCCGGGTCGGGCCGAAGCTCCTGCTCGACCCGAAGGCCGAGCGGTTCCGCCCCGGCCAGCCGCAGACCGCGGCCGCCGACGCCCTGCTCACCCGGGAGTACCGCAAGGGATACGAGCTGCCGAAGCTGTAATCGCACAGGCCGGGAGGCCTGTTCGACCAATGGCTCCGGTGGCACAGGCTTCCCGGCCTGTGCTGGGTGGTACTCCTACACTGGCCGGATGGCCGGCCGACCCCGCCACCCCGCCGAGTACTACGCCGTCGTCCTGGGGGTCTACCTGATCTCCCGGGCGGCCCTGTTCGCCTTCACCACCGCCGGCGAGTACGCCCTGTACCAGCGGTACGCGGACGCCGCCCGCCACACCTCCCTGGCCGAACTCTACCGCACCCAGGATGTCGAGTACCCGCACCTCGCCGTCTGGCTCGGGTCGGTCGCCGGGTGGGTGACTGACCGCCTGCCGGCCGGGGTCGAGCGGCTGGTGAGCTGGCGGCCGAACAAGTTCGGCGAGCCGTATGTGGACTGGACGGCGGCCGAGCAACTCGCCGGCGACCGGTTCGAGGTCGGGCTGTCCCTCGTCCTGTTCGCCGTCGACGCCGCCTGCCTCGGGCTCGTCCACGTCATCGGCCGGCGGGTCTACCCGGCCGACGGCCCCCGGGGGCGGGCCGGCCGGCTGCTCGCGTACACCGTTTTCACCGGGGCGATGGGGCTGATCCTGTTCGACCGGCAGGACCTCGTCGTCGGGCTGTTCGCCCTGCTGGCCGTCTGGGCCCTGGCCGCCGGCCGGCCGCGGCTCGGGTACGCGGTCCTCGTCGTCGGGACGGCGTACAAGCTGGTGCCGGTGCTGCTCCTGCCGGTCTGGGTGCTGGCGGCCGCGGCCGTCCGGGCGGGCCCCGGGGCGACACCCGGCCGCTACCTCCGGGCGGTCATGCGGGAAGCCGTCGTCGCCGGCGTTCTGCTCGCCCTCTGGCCGGCGGCCGTTTACCTGTGGGGCGGGGGCGAGCGGGGGTTCGTGTTCCTCACCTTCCACGCGGCCCGGGGCCTCCAGCTCGAAGCCGCGGCCGCGTGGCCGGTGCTGCTGCTCGACCCGACCGCCCGGGTGGGCCACGGGTACGGCAGTTACAACCTCGTCGGCGGCCCGGCCGACCGGGTCGCGGCCGCCCTCCGGCTGGTGATGGCGGCCGCGGTGCTGTTGACGGTCGCGCTGTCGGCCCGGGGGTTCTGGCGGGTGGCGTCCGCCCCCGGAACCGCGGCCGTCCCGGCCGCCCGGCTCGTCCCGCACGTCGTCGCCTCGTCGCTCTTGGTCTGGTTCGGGTTCATCCTGACGAACAAGGTCGGGTCGCCGCAGTACCTGCTTTGGGTCGCCCCGCTCGTGCCGCTGTTGCCGCTGCGGACGTGGGCGGACCGGGCCGGGGCCGGCCTCCTGCTAGCTGCCGTCGTGGCGACCGCGGCCGTCTTCCCGTGCGGCTACGGGGAGGTGGTCGGCAAGCAGTTCCCCGGCGGCCCGGACTTCTGGACCGGGCCGAACCGGGTCGGGATGTACCTGTTGGCCGCGAAATCCGTTACCCTGGTGGCGGCGACCGGCTGGCTGGCCGTGGCCGTCTGGCGGTCCCCGCCCCTCCCGGAGGCCCACCGATGACCCCCTTGCTCGTCCGCGCCGGGCTGATCGCCGCTCCGGCCGATGCCCCGCCGCCCCCGACCCGGGCCGACGAGCCGCTGGCGAAGGCGTACTCGCCGGCGAAGGCGGCCGCGTACCTGGACGCGGTCGGCGTCGGCTGGACCCGGGACCGGGCGTGCGTCACCTGCCACACGAACCTGCCGTACCTCTTGGCCCGGCCGACCCTGCCCGGGGATGCCGGCTGGAAGGAGGTCCGGCGGTTCTTCGAGGATGAGGCAACGGGCTGGGCCAGGGGCGAGAAGCCCCGCGGCGAGGCCTACGTCGTGGCGACCGCGTTCGGGCTGGCGTTCACCGACGCCCGGGCCGGCAAGCTCCACCCGGCTACCCGGGCGGCCCTGGACCGGATGTGGCAGGGCCAGAAGGCGTCCGGCGAGTGGGGCTGGCTGAAGTGCGACTGGCCGCCGATGGAGCACGACGACTACTACGGGGCGACGCTCGCGGCCTTGGCGGTCGGTATTGCCCCGGAGGGGTACGCCAAGACCGACACGGCGAAGGCCGGCATCGAGAAGCTGCGGGCGTACTTCCGGGCGACGCCCGCCCCGGACCTGCACCACCGGGCGATGCTCCTCTGGGCCTCAACCGGCATCGACGGGCTGCTGACGGTGGGCGGGCGGGCGGGGGTCGTCCGCGAGTTGGCGGCCAAGCAGCGGCCGGACGGCGGCTGGTCGCTGCCGTCGCTGGGCGAGTACACGCGGCGGGACGGGTCGGCCAACGACCCGGCCGCCCCGAGCGACGGGTACGCCACCGGGCTGATCGTGTACGTCTTGCGGCAGGCCGGCGTGAAACCGGACGACCCGGCCGTCGTGAAGGGGGTGGCATGGCTGAAGGCGAACCAGCGGGAAAGCGGCCGGTGGTTCACCCGGTCGCTGACTACCGACCGCCGGCACTTCATCGCCAACGCCGGGACGGCGTTCGCGGTGCTGGCGTTGGAGAAGTAGGCGAGCCGGGAGCGTGAGCGACCGGAGGAACCCAACGCCGGTCGCTCACGCTCCCGGCTCGCCCTGATCAGCGGAACGCCTCGTACTGCTTGCCGAGTACGCTCGCCGCGATCTTGAGCTTGAGGATTTCGTCCGTCCCTTCGTAGATGCGGCAGACCCGGACATCCGTGAGGTGCCGGCCGGGGCGGTACAGGGTGCTCCAGCCCTTCCCGCCGAACACCTGCACCGCCCGGTCGGCGGCGTCCCAGGCCGCGTTGGTGGCGAAGAACTTGGCCTGGGCCGCCAACAGGTCCGCCTGCCGGGCCAGCTCCTTGTCGCCGCGGGCGGCCTCGGCCGTGTCCTTCAGCTCGGCGGCCCGCCACAAGAGCGACTCGCTCGCCACCCGGGCCATCTCGATGTGGGCGATGTGGTCCTGGACGAGTTGGTGCTTGGCGATCTCCTTGCCGTGCTGCCGGCGGAGCTTGCCGTACTCGACCACCTCGGCCAGGCAGTCCTCGATCACCCCCAGGCAGCCGGCGGCGACGCTCAGCCGGCCGCTCACCAGCGTCCCCATCGCCACCCGGAAGCCGTCACCCTCCTCGCCCAGCCGGTTCTCGGCCGGGACGTGGACCTCGTCCATCTCGAACATGGCGGTGTTCGAGGTCGGCATCCCCATCTTGGCGTTGACCGCGAACGACTCGGCCGAAAAGCCCTTGCTGCTCGTATCGACCACGAACGCGGTGATCCGACGGGCCGGGTCGCCCTCGGGCACGTCGGCCGGGTAGCCGAAGACGACGACGGCATCCGCGATCCCGCCGTTGGAGATCAGGTACTTGACCCCGTTCAGGACATACCCGTCGGCCGTCTTACGGTAGGTCGTGGTCATCTCCCGGGGGTTGCTCCCGGCGTCGGGTTCGGTCAGCCCGAAGGCCAGAACCTTCTCCCCTCGGACGGCGGCCGGCAGGTACTTCTGCCGCAGGGCGTCGCCCCCCCAGGTCTGGATCGGGTAGGCCCCGATGGACAGGTGGCCGGAGAAGAAGGTGCGGACGCCGGTGCCCTCCCGGCCGATCCGGGCGAGGGCCTTGAAGTACGACAGGTTGTCGGCCCCGCGGCCGCCGTATTCGGGCCGGACGTTGATGCCCAGCAGGCCGTGCTTCTTGGCCAGCGGGACGAGCTGGTCGTTGTACCGGCGGTCGGCGTAGCAGAGTTCCTCGACCGGCCGGAGTTCCTGGCAGAACGCCTCGGTGTCGGCGGCGAGCTTCGCGGCGTCGAACGGCATGGCCGGCTCCGGCGAGGTGGTGTGTACCCGAATTGTAGCACGGCCGGACGGCCGCCGGGGCGTCACCCCCACGCGGCCAGCAGCGGGGCGTGGTCGGACAGGTCGGCCAGGAACAGGTCCGGTCCGCAGGCGGCCAGCTCGTCGCACGGGTGCCAGCCGGTCGCCACCGCGACGGCCTTGGCCCCGACCGCCCGGGCGCCCTTCACGTCCAGGGGCGTGTCCCCGATCACCCACACGTCGGCCGGGTCCACATCGCGGTCGAGGTGCCGCCGCACGTCGGCCACCGCCGAGCGGGCCACGTCGTCCCGGTCGTGG
This sequence comes from Gemmataceae bacterium, assembly GCA_019747685.1. Taxonomy (GTDB): domain Bacteria; phylum Planctomycetota; class Planctomycetia; order Gemmatales; family Gemmataceae; genus Urbifossiella. The sequence continues at coordinate 8,885 of JAIEQN010000096.1, read as the reverse complement.
TGGCCGTCCCCGAACCCGCCGCAGGCGAAGTAGTCCCACAGCCCGAAGTGGCCGAGCTTCACCCGGGCGCCGGCCCGGACGTTCCCGGTCAGCAGGCCGAGCACGACATCCCGCCGGCCGGCCAGCACCGGCAGCAGCCCAGCGATCCCGGGGCAGACCTCGCCCGGCCGCTGGTTCAGGGCCGCCGGCAGCCGCTCCAGGTACGCGTCTTGCAGCCGGCGGGCGTTGGCCGGGGACGGGTCGAGGCCGTGGGCGGCCAGGAGGTCGCGGGCGATGGCCCCGTCGGTCCGGCCGCTGTACGGCACACCGTCCCGGATTTCGGCCACCCCGTAGGCGGATTGCAGGGCGGCCTCCATCGCCGCCTTCCCGGCCCCGCCGGTCCGGACCAGGGTGCCGTCGATGTCGAAGAGGAGAATCGGCATCGGGCTGTTATAGTACCACTACCCGTTCCGGAACCCGACCCCATGCGCGTCCTGGCGATCGGCGACATCCACGGCTGCCTCGGCCCGCTCGACGCCCTCCTGGACTGGGTGGCCCCGGCCGCCGACGACCTGGTCGTCACCCTCGGCGACTACGTCGACCGCGGCCCCGACACCCGGGGCGTCCTCGACCGCCTCGTCGGCCTGAAGCGGGCCGGCCGGCGGCTCGTCTGCCTCCGCGGCAACCACGAGGTGATGATGCTCGCCGCCCGGGAGGGTCGCGGCGACCTGCGGATGTGGCTATCGGTCGGCGGGGTGCAGGCCCTGGCGTCCTACGTCGCCGGGCACGAGCTGCGGGCGAACGCCCTCGACGCCATCCCGGCCGACCACTGGGCGTTCCTGGAGTGCGGCTTGGTCCCGCACTTCGAGACCGACACCCACCTCTTCGTCCACGCCGGGGTGCTGTGCGGGTTCGACCTGGCCGAGCAGAACGAGGAGGCCCTGTACTGGGCGTTCCTGCCCGAGGCGATGCGGCACCACTCGGGCAAGATGGTGATCTGCGGCCACACCTCCCAGAAGACCGGCGACCCGAAGGTCATCCCCGGGGCGGTGTGCATCGACACCTACTGCCACGGCGGCGGCTGGCTGACCTGCCTCGACGCCGCCACCGGCCACTACTGGCAGGCGAACCTCCGCGGCGACCGCCGGGAGGGAAGGGTGGAGTACGGGGGGTAAAGACGGGCACGCGGATGACGCGGATCGGGACGCGGAAGGACGCGGACAAAAGACCGATCGGAGTGTTGTTCGGAACCCGTCTTCTGTCATGGTCCGCGTCATCCGCGTGCCGTGTTTAGAACTTGAACAAGAGCGTGGTGAAGTAGTTCACGTCGTTCCGCTTGGCCGGGCCGGGGCTGCTGTCGTACCGGTCCTGGACCCCCAGCCGCAGCACCATCCCGTACTCCGGGGCCAGGACGATCTCGTACCCGGCCCGGGCCCGGACCCGGAACTGGCCGATCTGGCTCAGGTTCGGGAACACGTCCAGGCTCGACACGAACCCCTGCCGGTCGGTGAACCGGTGGTTCCAGTCCCCGCCGACGACGGCTTCCGGGACCCACCGGCTCGGGGCCGTCCCGGACAGGTCCATCTGCCGGACCGCCCCGGCCCCGACCCGGGTCTTGAACAGGGTGGCGTCCGTCTTCACCCACCGGTACGCCACCCCCAGGTACGACCCGACCTGGAGGTCGTAGGCCCGGAACTGGTCGTACTCCACCTGGGTGGCCGAGAACAGGCTGTACGGGTTGCCCGGGAACAGGAGTTCGTCCCGCAGGTTCAACAGGGCCTGGTCCTGCCGGGTCATCCCGTCCTGCCGGGACAGGGTGTACAGGAGGTCCATGTGGAACAGGTTCCGCTCGGTCCGGCGGTCGGCGTTCGCCCCGAGCCGCAGGCTCAGCACGTCCGAGTTCCCCTGGCTGCCGTTCACCCCGAGTTCCACCCCGCCCTTCCACAACGGCGGAGGCGGGGGAGACGGCGGGTCGGGCGGGTACGACCCGTCCGGGATCATCACCCGCCGGTCCGGCGGCGGCAGGGGCGGCAGCCCGGGCGGGGCCTGGGTCGTGGGCGGGTTCGGCAGGGCCGGGGTCGGGAACAGGCTCTTCTCGTTGAACGGCAGGTTGGTGGCCGGGCCGAAGTAGTCCGGCAGCTTGGCGTCCGGGACTTTGGCCTCGGGCAGCTTGGCCGGGGCCGGGAGCGGCCACCCGTACGGGTCCGGCCCCTTCGGGGATGGCGGGACGGTCGGCCCGGTCGGCGGGTCGGCGGCGGCCGGGCCGGCCAGGGCGGCGAGCAGCACGGCCAGGCCGGCGCGCGGCAGGACTGCCCGTCTGGTTCGCCCGGCCGGCATGACCCCCTCCGCGAAGACGCGGCCGGAGGATACCGACCCGGCCCGCCGATGCAAGCGGAAGTCGGCCGGGGCCGTCACGGCCGCTTGTAGAGGGTCCCCCCCTTCATCACCAGCCGGACCTTCCGCAGGGCCTTGATGTCGGCCGTCGGGTCGCCGGCCACGGCCACCAGGTCGGCGAACAGCCCGGCCTTCACACGCCCGAGCTTGTCGCCCAGTTGCAGGGCGTCGGCGGCCGCACCGGTCGCCGCCCGCAGGGCCTGGGCCGGGGTCAGCCCGTACTCGACCAGTAGCTCCAGCTCGCGGGCCCCGTCCCCGTGGGCGAACACCCCGATGTCGCTGCCGTTGACGATCGCCACCCCCGACTCGATCGCCGCCCGCATCGTCTCCCGCTTCGACCGCAGCCGGCCCGGCTCGGGCGTCCCCGGCTTCCACCCGGCGTACCGGGCCATCGCCTCGTCGGCCGCCAGGGTCGGGCAGAACCCCACCCCCTTCCCGGCCATCAGCCGGAACACCTCGATGTCGCCCTCGGCCCCGTGTTCGACCGTCTTCACCCCGGCCAGGGCCGCCCGCCGCATCCCCTCCTTGGTGTTGGCGTGGGCCACCACCGGGACCCCGGCGTCCCCCGCCGTCCCCACCATCAGCTTGAGTTCGTCGAGGGAGAACGCCGGCCGCGACCCCGGCCCGGGGCCGTGCGGGGTGTCGGCGTACACCTTGATCCAGTCCGCCCCGCCGCGAATCTGCTCCCGCACCACCCGGCGGATGGTTTCGCCGTCGGCCTCGTCGGCCCCCTGGGGGATGCCCCACTCCGGGGCGAACCCCCGCGGGGCGTAGCTGCCCGTCGCCACGATCGCCTTGGTCGTCACCAACAGTCGCGGGCCGGGGATGACACCCTTGTCGATGGCCCGCTTGATGCCCACGTCCGCGTACCCCGCCCCCTCGGTGCCGAGGTCCCGCATGGCGGTGAACCCGCTCAGCAGGTTCGCCCGGGCGTGGACCGTCGCCCGGCAGACCCGCTCGCCCAGCGGCTCCTTCAGCACCTGATCCTCCCACGGCGTCTCGTCGTAAGGGTGCAACAGGAGGTGCGAGTGGGCGTCGATCAGCCCGGGCAGGAGGGTCATCCCAGGTAGCTCGATCACTTCGGCGTCCTTCGGGGCGTGGACCTCCCCGGCCGGGCCGGCGGCCGCGATCCGCCCGCCCTTGACCAGGACCACCCAGTCCGGGTAACACTCCGCTGTCACGCCGTCGAACACCCGGTCCGGCTTGAGCAGCACGGCCGGCGGGTCGGCGGCGGTGGCGAGCGGGGGGCGTGAGCCCCCTGATACGCCGAGCGCGGCGAACAGCGCGACGAGCCGGACCACGGCAACCTCCGGGTAGTGCTTGGCTCTGGTGGCACAGGCCTCCCGGCCTGTGCTTCACCTCGCACAGGCCGGGAGGCCTGTGCCACCAAACCTTGCGATGTCAGCGGGCGATCAGGTCCCAATCGACCCGGTCCTTGTCCACGGCGGGCAACTCGGCCGGCAGGGCCCCCAGGTATTTCGGGGCGGCCCCGGTGTTGAACACCACGACCGCCTCGTCCGGTTTCACCTCGCCGGCCGCGACCAGCTTGTCCAGCACGTCGAAGCAGACGGCGGTTTCCGGGCAGACGGCGATCCCCTCGGCCGAGCTGGCCCGCCGCATCCACGGGCCGATGGCCGCCTCGCTCCCGGCGACGGCCTTGCCGCCGCTGGCCCGGATGGCGTCGAGCATCAGGAAGTCGCCGACCGCGGCCGGCACCCGCAGCCCGCTGGCCACCGTCCGGGCGTTCGGGAACGGCTCGGCGAACCGCTCACCCTTCTCCCACGCCGTTGCGATCGGGGCACACCCCTCGGCCTGGCAGGCGTACAGGCGTGGCCTTCCCGGCGAACGGCCCGGCGTCAGCCGGCCGAGTCCTCCCCCACGCCCGGCTGACGCCGGGCCGTTCGCCAACCACCCCAATTCGGCCAGCTCCCCGAACGCCTTCCACATGCCGATGAGTCCCGTCCCCCCGCCGGTCGGGTAGAGGATCACGTCGGGCAGTGTCCAGCCGAGCTGCTCGGCCAGCTCCAGCCCCATCGTCTTCTTCCCCTCCAGCCGGTACGGCTCCTTCAGGGTGGACAGGTCGAACCAGCCCATCCGCTCGGCCCCGTCCCGGACGATCTTGCCGCAGTCGGTGATGAGGCCGTTGACCCGGAACGCCTTCGCCCCGTACAGGTGCGGCTCGAACTGGTTGACGGCCGGCGTATCCGCGGGCATGAACACGTAGCACTCGATCCCGGCCCGGGCGGCGTAGGCGGCGGCCGCCCCGCCGGCGTTCCCGGCCGTCGGCAGGGCCACCCGCCGCACCCCCAGCCACTTCGCCATGCTGACCGCGGCCGTCATCCCGCGGCTCTTAAAACTGCCGGTCGGTAGTTGCGACTCGTCCTTGACCAGGAGTCGGTCCAGCCCGAGTTGCCGGCCCAGCCGGGGACACTCCAGCAGCGGCGTCATCCCCTCGCCGAGCGACACCGGCTCCACCTCGGCCGGCAGCGGCAGGAGTTCCCGATACCGCCACAGGGTCGGCTGCCGGCGGGCGACGTCCGCGGGCGAGACGGCTTCCCGGATTCCGGGGAGGTCATACCGGACGACGACCGGCCGGCCGGCGTGGGTGTTGACCAAGCCGCCGAACGGGATCACCGCCCCGTCGATCGCCCCTTCGAGGTGGGTGACGTAGTGGGTCATGCCGCCCGTTTACTTCTTCGGGGCCGAGTCGGCCACGTCCCACAGGAAGACGGCGGTGTCGGCCGAGGAGGCGAGCGTCCTCCCGTCCGGGGCGAACACCAGAACCCCCGGCGGGGAGGTATGCCCGGCGAACGTGTGCAGCAGACGCCCCCGCGGCCAGTCGTACACCTGCACCCCGTACTGGTCGGGGGCCGACCGGACCGGGACCGCGAACCGGTCCCCGGCGGCGTCGAACACCGGCGGCCACCCGGCGACCGCCCCGGCGTCGATGTCGTCCCCCATCACCCCGCGCTCGAAGTCCACCGCCCGGAGCCGCCCGCCGCAGCCGACCAGGGCCGACGTCTCGCTGGCCGCCACCACCCCCGGCCGGGTCTGCCCGTTCGGCTCCCGGTCGACCACTTCCGACAACTTCTTGCCGGTCGCCACGTCCCACCCCGTGACTACCAGCCGTAGTCCGGTCCGGTCGAACTCGGCCGGGTCGGGGGTCAGGTAGGCGGCGGACACGAGCCGGGCGCCCGACGGACTGAACCCGACATCCGGCCCGAACCCCTTCGGCAGCCGCAGGGAGACCAGCTTCCGCCGGCCGGGGATGTCCCAGACATCGCACGGGAGGTGGTCCGGATCGTCCGGCTCGGGGAAGTAGAGGATGGCGACCCGGGTCAGGTCCGGGGACGGGACCAGCGGACCGTGCCGGTAGCGGGGGAGGTCGGCTTGCCGACTGCGGGGAAAGGTGACTTCCCGGGTCCCGGTCCGGGGGTCGTACAGGTGGAACGTTTCCGAGCCGAGGCCGCGGGTGGCGTCCGGGGTCACGGTCATCGAGTAGAACTCCGACCCCGGGCCGGTCTCCCGGACCGGGACCCGGCCGAGCGGCTTCCCGGTCGCCCGGTCCCAGCGGATCGTGACCCCGTGGCCGTCGGTCGTCAGGACCTCCGCCCCGCCGGGCAGGAACCCCACACTGCGGACGCCCGACCGGTGCTCGGCCGGGACCGACAGGAGCTTCCCTCCCGGGGCCTCCCAGACCGCCGGGAAGTGCCCCATGTAACCCCACCCGATCACCCGGCGGCCCCCGGCGAACCCGAGGCCGGGTGATCGCGAGCCCGACAGGTCCACCGGCGGGTCGGTGACTTCCGGCTGCCCGCCGTCCCTCGCCCACCGGCGGATGACCCCCTGCTCGTCCATCGCGGCCACCGCCGACCCGTCGGCCGCGACCGCCACCGCGACCGGGCGGGCGAGGCCGACCATCCGCACAACCGGGTTCGCCCGCCCGGTCGGCATGTCCCACCACTCGACCCATTGGTAGCCGGTCCGTGCGGCCACCGTCCGCCCGTCGGCCGAGAACGTCACCCCCCGCACGGCCCCCCCGGCCGGCCGGAGGGTCCTGGTCTCCCGCCCGGTCGCCACCTCGACCAGCCGGATGCGGCCGTCCCCGGGGACCGGGACCGGCGGGTAGTTGCGGGACGGCTCCTGCGCCGGCGGCCACACGGCCAGGAGCTTGCCGTCGGCCGACAGGGCGGGGGCGGCCCCCGGGCCGGCGATCTCGACCCGCCGGAGCTGCTCCCCGGTCGTCGCGTCCCAGAGGGTGACGGCCGCCGGGGTGCCCGCCGTCGTGCCGACCGCCAGGATCGACCCGTCTCCCGACAGGGCCACCAGCGGCTGCTCCCAGTACGTCTCAGCCACCGCCTCCCGCGGCAGCCCGACCTCGCACAGTTGCCGCCCGGCCCGCAGGTCCCAGATGGCCATCCGCCGGTCGCCGGGGACGGCCGCCCGGCTGCCGTCGGCGGACACGAAGAACGGCGACTGGCCGGCCCACGGCCGGCCGTCACACGCCCGGACCAGGTCCCCGGTCCGGACCGCCCGGACGGCGACCGCCCGGCCGGGCTCGGGCGTGGCGTAGGTGGTGTAGTCCGGGCCGAGGGCGACGAGGTACTCGCCGCTCAACGCCCCGCGGCCCGACCCCAGCCGGACGACCGCGCCACCGGGGAGCGCGTCACCGGGGAGCGGTTCACCGGCGGCGTCCGCCTTCGGCCGGTCGACGGCCGGGACGCAGCCGAACGACGCCGTCAGGGCGAAGACCGCCAGGACTACGAACCGCATCATGGCCGCCTCGGTGTGTGCAGGCCGCGGTCGTTACTTCCCGCCGGGTATGGCCGACAGGTCCCAGAGGATCGCGGTCGAGTCGGCCGACCCGGACACCAGCCCCTTCCCGTCCGGGGTGAACGCCAGGGCGTAGACCGGGGCGGCGTGCCCGGCGAAGGTGTGCAGCACCCGGCCCCGCGGCCAGTCGTACACCCGCACCCCGTACACCCCGGCCGCCGGGTCGGCCACCACCCCGGCCGCGAACCGGTCCCCGCCCGGGGTGAACGCCACCGCCGGGACGACCGCCTCCGCCCGGGCCTGGGGGTCGGGCGGCGGCTGGAGGTTCTCGACCTCGTCGCCCCGCCGCCCGGCCTCGTAGTCCACCGCCCACAGCCGGCCCCCGCTCACCACCACCGCCGACGTGTCGCTCGCCACCGCCACCGCCACCGGCCCGGGGTTCCCCGGCTCCTCCACCTCCCCCAGCTTCCGCCCGGTCGCCAGGTCCCACCCGGTCACCAGCAGCCCCTGCCGGGTGAGCGACGGGTCCCGGAAGTACGTGACGGTGACCAAGCGGCCGCCGTCCGGGCTGAACCCCGCCGCCGGGGTGAACCCGCCCACCGCGGTTACCTCGAAGTCGGCGGCCCGCCGCTGCCCGGCCAGGTCCCAGACGGTACACCGGCCGGCCGCCCGCGGCTCGGCCGTCGCCGCCAGCACGGCCACCTTCGACAGGTCGGCCGACGGGAACGAGTGGGCGACGAACCGGGCGGCCGGCGGCCGCGGCAGGGCGAACAGCTCGGCCCCGGTGGCCAGATCGAACACCGCCGCCGGCGAGCCGGCCGACACCGCCCGGGTGGCGTCGGCGGCCAGGATGAGGGGGCCGCGGGTCCCCGGGTTGGGCGTCATCAACCCGCCGCCCCGCGGGTGCCGGATCGTCACCGGCCCGAGCGGCCGGCCGGACGCCAGGTCCCAGCGGACGATGCGGCCGTCCGACCCGGCGGTGACGAGTTCCTTCCCGCCGGCCCCGAAGCCGATGCTCCGGATCGCCCCGATGTGTTCGCCGAGCGGGGTGAGGAGCTTCCCCGACGGGGCCTCCCACACCAGGGCCGCCGTCCCGGCCGCCCCCCAGGCGACCACCCGCCCGCCCGGGGCGAAGGCGACCCCGCCCGGCTGGACGACGGCGGGCAGGTCGGCCGGCGGGTCGGTCACCCCGGCCGGCTTCCCGTCGGGCACCGACCACCGCTGGATGGTGCCGTCGGCGGCCACCGCGGCCAGCTCCTTCCCGTCCGCCGAGAAGGCCACCCGGACGCCCTGCCCGGTCCGCCCCAGCAGGGTCCGCACGAGCTTCCCGGACGGCACCTCCCACAGGTCGACCGGCCCCTCCCCGGACCCGGTCGCCAGGGTCCGCCCGTCCGGCGAAAAGGCCACCCCGACGGTCGGGCCGGCCGCCGACAGCCGGGCCTTGAACAGCTCCTTCCCCGACGCCTCCCAGACCGTCACCACCGGCCCCGGGTCCACCGGCGGCACCTGCCCGCCCGGGTTGGGGTTCGGGGCCGGCGCGTACACCAGCGACGGGCGGGTGGCGACGAACCGGCCGTCCGGCGACACGACCGGCAGCAGCGCCCCCGGCTGGCCGGACGCGACCCGGCCGACCACCGCGTTCCTGGCCACGTCCCAGATGACCACCTCGCCCCGCCCGGTGCGGCCCTGCCCGCCCTGGGCCGCGACCGACCCGTCGGCCGACAGGGAGACGACCGCCG
>JAIEQN010000546.1 GCA_019747685.1 Gemmataceae bacterium | reverse complement strand
GGCAGGCCCAGGAGATGTACCGGAAGTTCCGGGAGACGTCGTTCGGGATGGTCGGGCCGCGGGGCCAGTTCGACGCCCTGGAGCCCCTCACCGCCGTCCAGGCCCTGAACCAGACCCGGGTCGAGTACCTGCGGCAGGTGGTCGAGTTCAACCGGTCCCAGTTCCGGCTCTACTCCGCGATCGGGCAGCCCGCGTTGGCCGGGCTGGACGGGGCGACCGCTCGGCCGGTCGAAGTCCCGGTGATCCCGTCCGCCGAACCGCAACCCCGTAACCCGGGGCCGGCCGTCCGCCCGTGAAGTAGGCCCACGTTGGAGGGGTGGGACGCTTGCCGCGTGAGTCGGAACGGGCTGTGGGTCAGCAGACCTTGCGGCAGCGGCAGTTGTTGCGTATCTGGGGCACCTCTGCGAGATGCCGAGGGATGCCGTCGTGGAAGATGAACCCAAGCGACCCTACAAGCCTGCGACAAGTGGCATGACGGAAGAGCGGGCACGGACCGAGAGGGCGGCCCAGATCGCGGACACAATCGTCGCAACGGCCGGGATCATTCTGGTGCTGTTTCTGGTTCTGGTTTTGCCACATCTCGCTCCCTGAGCCGTGCCACCGCCTGTATACGACCGACCGAACCAAACCCCTCCGCACCGCTGGGGGACGGGAAGGGTCCGTGACCGGGTCGGTCGGATACACTTGTCCGTAGGACGGGTGGACGGGCCGGACGGGAGGAAGAGATGATGGGGCGGGTGATCGTGTTCACGGGGGTCTTGGTGGCGGCCGCTACCGTGTGGGCGGCGTTCGTGGCGGACGACCACGAGCGGATGGCCGCGGCGATTCATCGGCCCGACGGGTTGAACTGGAAGGACGGTCCGCCGTCGCTTCCGCCGGGGGCGAAGATCGCCGTCCTTGAGGGCGACCCATCCAAGCCCGGGCCGTTCGTGTTCCGCGTCAAGGTGCCGGACGGCTACCGCATCCCGCCGCACACCCACCCCAAGCCGGAGCGAGTGACGGTCATCTCGGGCACGTTCAACATCGGGATGGGGGAGAAGTTCGACGCGGACAAGACGGAGCAGATGCCGGCGGGGACTTACGGGACCTGGCCGGCCGGGATGAAGCACTTCGTCTGGGTCAGGGGGGAGACGGTGGTGCAGTTTCACGGCGAGGGTCCCTGGACGATCACTTACCTGAACCCCGCCGACGACCCCCGGGCCGCAAAGAAGTGACGCGGCCCGCCTTCAAGATCGACCCAGATCACCGGCTCTCGGCAGCTCCGGGTCTACGCGGCTATCGGCCAGCCGGCGCTGGCCGGGCTGGACGGGGCGACCCCGCGGTCGGTCGAAGTGCCGGTCGTTCCACCGACCAACCCGAGCGGGGTGATCCCCCGGTGCGACAGCTTCGAGAAGGCCCGCTTAGCGGTAGTGCCAGACGGCAGCACGACCAGCAGCAACGGCCCGAGCGCCCGGGTCGGGACTGCGGGTGGGGTGGCCGCGAACAGCGTCCCGCCGAGGAGCGCCGCCGGCACCGCCCCGAGCGAGTACCACCCGACCACCGGGAGCGACACCTCCCGCCGGTTCGCCCACACGCGGCCCAAGTTCCCGAGGAGCTGGGAGACGGTCAGGACCGGCACCGCGTCCCGGACGCCGTAGACGGTGACGACGAACGGAAGGGGTCCCACCGCCCTGCCGAACCCGGTGACGTCGGCGACGGTGTTCGCCGCAAACGCGACGCAGGCAAGCGGTAGCCACGCCAGGGCGTCCGCCGTCACGTCACGCCCCCGCGAGTACGAGGACGCCGGCGTGAAAAACTCCTACCGGCCGGGCGTGCCCGGGGGTAGGAGTCATCAGCCGAACGGGTCGGCGGTTTCGGCGAACTCCATCGCCACCTGTTGTCGCGGACATCTTATCACTCGACGGGCGACTCGGGAAGTCGCTCGAACTCCATGCCTTACCACGGCGGGGTGGCGGCGACATCACCGCAGGAAGGCCGGTGCGGTCTTGCCGAGCCACGCCTGGAGGTCGGCTTGGGACTCGAACTCGGCGATCTCGATGGCGTCCACCGTCGGCCCGCCGTCGCCCGTCCGCCGCAACTCCGCCTCGTCCATCTCCCGCACCCACACGACCCGGTGGCGGGCGAGCCCGCGGTCGGTCAGGTTGACCTCCCCGCCGCCCACCGGGGCGTCCAGGTTGCTGCCCCGGACCAGCACCAGAGTCACCACGTCCCCCGTGAACTTGAGCAGGAGGCCGACCGACGGGTTGAACCGCACCGGCCCTAGCCAGCTCTACGGGAACGCCTCGGCGTTCCCGTCCCGGAGCCGGAACTCGATCGTCACCGCCCGCTCCCTGGCCCCCCGCAGGAACCCGAACGCCGGGCACGCCTCCTCCTCGCCGGCCTCCGGCAGAGCGGCGGGCTCGCCCGCCGCTGCGAACCGAGCCGCGAGACCGCCGGCTCCGACGTCGGGGCGGTGGGACTTGAGCAGCTTGTTGTCAGCGAACATGGCCGGTCTCCCGGTGGTGGGGCGAACCGCGGCCGAGGGCCCCGTGGGGTGAGTCGTGTAGCCGGGCGAACGTACCAAGGCGGCGGAGGAAGGCAAGGTGCTTGTGCAGCCGCCCCGCCGGCCGGGGCGGCCGCGGGGCCGCCTTCGCCAGCTCCACCGCCGCCAGCGGCTCGTCCGGCCGCGACACGGCCTGGAGCAAGCCCTTCTTGTCGTCGGTGAACACCACCGCCTGCTCCCGGCCCCGGGACACGGACACGTAGAACTGCCGCCGGCTGGCCGCCCCGAACGAGGCGGCCGACTCGCCGATGAACACCTTGTCCACCGTCTTCCCCTGGCTGGCGTGGGAGGTCACCACATACCCGGGGGCGAGGTGGCCGAAATCGCGGGCGACCACCCACCCGTCGTCCACCACCAGGTCGCCCCGCGGGGTGAACCCCCGGACGGTGAACAGGGCCCCGTTGTTCAGCCGGTGCTTGCCGTCCCGGGTCTTGCCGTTGGCCGTCACCCGGACCCGGTCGCCGGCCGCCACGGGGACGCTCGCCGGGCGGTACACCTCGAACCGGTCGGCGTACCGCAGCGGCACGTCCGCGGCGGCCCCGAGTACCAGGCGGGTGCCGCTCGGGTGGCCGGGGGCGTGCTGGTGGAACCGGACCATGTCCCCGGGCTGGTAGCTCGCCGGGTCGGCCTTCTGGGCGTCCGTCAGGTGGGCCGGCACCCGGGTGTCGAGGGTCCGCTCGTCGGTGAGCCGCCCGGCCCCCTTCAGGGCCGCCCGGATGGTCCCGGTGATGCGGCCGGCCTCGGCGTGCGTCGGGCTGACCACCAAGGCCGTCTTGAACTCGCCGGTCTTCTTCCGCTCGGCGGTCGTCGCCAGGACCCGGCCGTCCTGCTCGGCCCGGATCAGCGGCCGTCCGGCCAGCTCCCGTCGGACCCCCTCGACCGTAACCGCCCCGACCCCACGCTTCAGGGCCTCGGTCAGCAGCTCCCGCTCGGGCACCACCGCCTTGCGGGCGTAGCAGTGGCCGACGGCGTGCTCGACGGCCGGCCCCTCGCCCCGGTCCTGCCGGGCGGCCGGCACTTCCCGCCGGTGGGCGGCGGCGACGGCCGCCCGCTCCCCGGCCGTCAGCCGCCGGTCCCACTCGGCCCGCAGCTCGGCCAGCCCGAGCCGGTGGTCCTTCTTCTCCCGGGTGAGCGCCCCGAGTTCGGCCTTCCGGTCCGGGTCGGTGATCCCCCGCTCGGCCGCCACCCGCTCGATCTCCGCCGTCCGCCGGGAGAACCGCCGGACGGCGGACGCGGGCACGCCGGCGACCTCGAAGTCGTCCCGCGTCCGCTCGACCCCGTACCCGAGGTCCTGGAGCTTGCCGGCGAGCCGGACCCGGAAGGCCGCCTGGAAGTACGGGGCGTCCCGCTTCAGGTCGCGGAACTGCCCGGCCTTCCACTGCCCCTCCCGGCCGTCCCAGGTGGCGTTGAAGGCGAAGCAGTGGGCGTGGAGCTGGGGGTCGGGCACCCCGTCCACCGGCCGGGAGGTGGTGTGGACGAACTCGGCCCACGCCATGTTCCCGGTCCGCCGGTCCTCGTCCCGGCCGCCTTTGCGGACGCGGGCGTTCATCTCCGCCTCGACATCCCGCATGGTCTCGTCCACGGCCGCCCGAAAGGCGGCGAGGACTTGGTCGTCCCCGGTCAGGGCGTACAGCAGCGACACGGACTTCGGCACCGAGAAGGTGAAGTCGTACCCGCCGGTCCGGTCCGACCGGGTCCGCGCAGTGAGCGGCCGGCCGGTCGCCGGGTGGAGGTTGTCGCACAGCCGGTCGAAGGACGCCCGGTCCACCGTCCCGGCCAGGCCGAGCCGGTCGGCCGCCAGCCCGCCCCAGCGGCCGACGATCTCCTGCCCCTCGCCGTAGTAGTCGGCGGTGGCGTAGTAGCGCTTGGCGTCGGCCGCCCGGGCCTGCTGGGTGATGCGGAGCATGTGCAAGTATAAACACGCCCGGCGGCGGGTAAACATCCAACTCGCGGACGCGGGCCACCCCGGCCGACCACTCCGGGTCGCCGCCGTTTACGGGTTGTTAACCACAACCAGGTACGATGGGCGGTGTAACGACAACGGACGCCGCCTTGATGCTCGACAACTGTGAGATCGCCGTCCTGACCAAGCTCAACGAGCTGGCCGAGCGGCGGGGGTTCAAGCCCTACGACTTCGTCGCCACCTACCGGCGGGACGACGCGGCGGGACGGTACGTGCTCGAGTTCGAGGTCCCCGCCTCGGGAAACGCGGTGCGGGAGGAGCGGTTCGCCAAGATGGTCCTTGACCTCGGCATGGTGGACCCCGACCGGGCCGCGCTGTCGGGTTCGGCGGAGACGATCATCGACGCCCTGGACCGCGCCATCGGCCTTTCCCCGCGCCGGCCCGGCCCCCGGTTCTGAGGCACGCCCCACCCGACCCGACCCGGGCCACGCCACTCCTGCCCGTGCCGCCGCAAAACCCGTCAACCCCGTCGTGGTAGCCTGCTACCGCCGCTGTGGTGACGGCACGGCCGTCCTCTCATGTGAGACCGGCGCGACCCACGGCCTTCTGTTGTCACCGGTAAAGCCGCCGCCGGGCCGGGCAAGCGGAAAATCGGCTCCCCCTGAAGGTCGCCCCCAATTTTCCGCTTGCCCGGTCCGCTGACGCCCCGGGCTGGGGCGGCTTTTCGCTCGGTGCCATCAGGCCGCGGCGGTCGCGGCCGGTCACACCGAAGAAGGAGAACACCATGTCCGACACCACCAACACCACGCCGAAGGCCCCCACCCACGTCGCCTACCAGGTCCGCGACCGGGAGGGGCAGAAGGGCATCTGGACCCGCATCGGGTCCGTCTGGCCCCACGCCGACGGCAAGGGCTTCAACGTCCAGCTCGACGCCGTCCCGCTCGACGGCCGGATCAGCCTCCGCGTCGTCGCCGACAAGAAGGACTAACGACTCACCCGGGCGGGCTCCGGCCCGCCCCAACCGAAAGGAATCGCACCATGACTCGCACTACCACCAACCCCTTCTACGCCGCCCGCTACCGCCCGGCCCCGGCCGAGCCGGGCCGGCCCGACCCGGGCGTCGCCTACGCCCGCCTGCCGCTCGCCCCCAAGACCGCCAGCCCGGTCCCGCACCTGACCAGCCTGTACCACTTCCACCGGGCCGGCGAGTACGGCGACCGCAAGTGGCCGGGCAACTGTGGCGGCAACCTGATCCGCGACCTGCTGCTCTACTCAAGCCCGGGCTGGTGTTCGACCCGATGCAGGGCAGCGGCACCTGCCGGGACGTGTGCAACGACCTCGACATCCCGTGCCTGTCGTGGGACATCCACCAGGGGTTCGACGCCTGCAACCCGGCCGAGTTCTCGGCCACCGACGCCTTCGACTTCATCTGGAGCCACCCCCCGTACTGGCGGCAGAAGCTGTACGCCGACGACCCCCGGGACCTGTCCCGCTCGCCGACCCTGGAACACTTCCTCCGCCGGTACGGCCAGTTCCTCCGCAACTGCGCCCGGGCCCTTAAGCCGGGCGGCAAGCTCGCCGTCCTGATGGGCGACTACTCGGACCGGGAGGAGGGGTTCGTCCCCTTGGTCTACCACACCAAGCGGCTTGCCTTCGCCGCCGGGCTCCGGCAATGTTGCACCGACATCGTCCGGTTCAGCCACGGGGCGAGCGGCTCGAAGAAGACGTACCGGACCAGCTTCATCCCCGGCCTGCACGATACCTGCGTGGTGTTCGAGCGGCCGGCCGCCAGCGAAAGGAGTCGCCCATGACCCGCAACCTGTTCCCCGCGTTCACGGACTGGACCGCGGCCACGTGCTACTACGTGGCCGCCTTCCACCACGTCCGGATGGCCCTCCTCGCCGGCCCGTACCGGACCCGGGCGGAGGCCGAGCGGGTTCTCCCCGCCGCCCAGGAGTGGGCCGCCCGGTCGGGCCGGGACCCGGCCGCGGGGGACTACGAGTACGCCGTCCACGAGGCCTGGGACGGGTCCTGGTTGGCCTACTTCAGGCCCTTCCGGCTGAATGTGCCGATCTTCACCGCCCCGTCTTGAACCTTGCCGCCGATCAGCCGGACCGGCAACCCGCCGACGTCGAGCACCGGTGCGGCTTCGCGGCCGGGCAGGACGCCGCTCGGGTAAGGGACGAGTTTGCCCTCGGCCAGCGCCCGGTTCGCCGCCCGCTGGACGGCAGCGAACGCCTTCTCCTCCGAGCCGAACTTGGCCACCAAGTCGTTCAGGGCATGGTCCGGGTTCCCGAAGATGTGGCGGAACTTGTCCGCAACGGCACGAGGAGCAGGGGCGACCTCGGCGGCCGTGCCGCCGACACGCCCGGCCGCCGGGACCGCCGGAGGTTTGGCGGTCCGGCCGAACAGCAGTCCGCCGGCACCGCGAGCGGCCTGGAAGGCTTCCGCGAAGGCCCACCCGAGCGGGTCGAGCCAGTCCGGCTCGATGCCCTTCTCGTCGGCCTCGAGGGACCGTCGGTAGGCCTCCAGGTCGAACGGCTTGCCGCCCTTCGGAACGACCCCCGAGGTGGCCGGCCGCGGTGCCGCCGAGACCGGTCGGACGTGGCCCTTCGCCGGGACCGGCGCCGGCTTGGCGGGTGATGCAGACTTGGCCGGGGTCGCGGCTGCGCCTGCCCCGGCCGCGGCCATCGCCGGCAGGGCCGCCCCGCCGGTGAAGTACGTCATCGCGGCCGCGACGGCGAGCTGCTTCTTCCGTTCTCGCTCGGCCTCCGCCTTGGCTAGCTCGTCGGCCACGGCGTCCGATAGCTTCTTGCTGAACGCTTCCCGCTGCCGCTTGAAGTCCGCCTCCGACGGGGCCTCGCGGACGGCCATCCGGGTCCGCAGGTCGGCCAGGGCGGCAGATAGGGCCTTGCTGTCGGCCCCCAGCCGGGCCTCCAACTCCTTGCGGGCCTCGGCCCCCTCCCGGCGGAGTTGCTCCCGCTTCTGCTCGAACGCCGTCTCGGCCTGCCGGAGGTCGGCTTCGGCCTGCTTCTCGCCGGCCTCCCGCCGGGCCTTGGACTCGGCCAGTAGGCGCTTCAGCTCGCCATCCTCGGCCTGACTCTTCCCGGCCTGGGCCTCAGCGGCCTTCCGCAGCTTCTCGTCGAACGACTCGGTCGGCGGCTGCCCGACGGCCGACAGCCCGACGCCGAGGAGCAGGCCGGCCGCGGCGGCGAACCGCCGGGCCGGCCGGTGCGCGCGGCACCAGATCGACGGCATGGCGAGCCTCCGCAGGTGGATTTCGTCGACGGTGGCCGGGGCCGTTACCGTTCGAGGATGGCGAGGATTTCCTTGTCCAGCTTCTCGATCTCGGCTTGGAGCCGGGCGATCTCCTTCTGCGACTGGTCGATCTGCTCGGCTTGCTTCTGCGTTCCGGCCACGGCCTCGCCGAGCGACGTGGCACTCGCGTTGATGCCGGCCTTATGGTCGATGATCGCCTGCTTCGCGGCGTTCCCCAACTCGCGCCGGGTCGGGCCTTTCGGGTCGTCCCGGGCCGCCACGTGGTCCTCGACCGTGCGATCAATCCCGCCGGGGGGTTGCCAGCCCCAGACGGCCTTGATGTGGTTGAAAATTCCCCGCATGGCGTCCTCCCCCTGGCTCGCGGGGATGTTCTTGACGAGTTCCGTAAGGCGACTCTGGACATCCTTCGGCGGGGTGGCCACCCCGCCGAGCAGCTTGACCTGCTCGGCCTGGGCGGCGGCGAGCTTCGCCACCTGCTCGGCCCGCTGCTTCTCCAGATCCGCCTTCTGCTTCAGGAGCCGCGTGACGTGGTCGTTCTTCTCCAGCGTCTTCTTAAGCGAGACATCGACCACGCCCGCGGTGTACGACTGCGGGAACGGGCTTTCCTCCAAGTACGAGTTGAGCGGACCCTTCGACAGGGTGATCGAACCGGCCTGGGTCAGCCGCCTCGTCTCGTACCCCTCGGCCAGCTTGTACACCTTCACCTCGACCGGCTCGTAGTAGCCCCTCGTCTTGCCCTCCGCCCACTTGATCCCCGTAGCGTTGTAGATCGTGTCCAGCGTCCGTTCGGCGGTCTCGGCCTGCCCCGCCCCACCCAGGCTCAGCGGCCCGACGGTCAGCCGGAGCCCAGCCCCAACCCCGGCCGCCTTCGCGGTGTCAGTGACCTCCGACCCCCCTTTGGCTTCATCGTCGCTCCTACGGGTCTCTTCGGTCACCGCACACGCCTTCAGATAGTCGGCCATCATCTGTTCGGTGTAGTCCGGGAACGCCTTCCGGAAGTCGGCGTAGCTCATGGTGTCGGCCGGATCGAAGCACGCCGCCACTAGGGCGGTGTCGCTCGGCAGGAAGGTGAGCAGGTTCGGGTCGTCGCTCACGATGTCGCTCTGGACGGCCATCGTCACCTGCCGGGTAATCCGGTTGACATCCTCTTGGAGGATGGGGTAGGCGGCCCTCGCGCCGTCGGTCGGCCGCTGGCGGCTGTCGAGCAGCTTCTGAACCTCAAGCCCGACCGCGTAATCGACCTTGGTTCGCTTCGCGGCGGTGACGATCTGGGCGAGCCGGGCGGTGTAGTACGGCTTGAACTGGAGCTTGCCTTCCTTGTGGCAGCGGACGAACAGGGCCATCGCCTCCGGCTTGAGCGGGAACGACATCAACACCTCCTCGCCGAGGTTGGCGACGTGCTGGGTGTCGTAGGCCAGGGTCAGCTGGTCGCCCGGTCCTGAACCGCGACGAACAGCTCCTTGGCCGGCATCTTCTGGACCTCGACCTTCAGGCCGGGGACCTTCAGCCGGTCCGGCTCGCGGGCGAAGAAGTCCCGCTGGTCGGCCAGCAGCTTGGCCTCGCACGCCCGCCGGAGGGCCGGGGAGGAGAGCCGGAAGCGGACCTCCAGAACGGTCTCGTCGTCCCGCTGGGTCACGTCCTGGACCCACGCCGGGCACCCCGGCAGGGGCTTGTCGCGGGGAATCAGGGCCAGGTCTAGGCCGTGGTAGTAGACGACCCGGCCGGGGTCCCGCACGTCGGCCGCCGACCGGCCCTCGTACAGGAACAGGGAGCGGACCTCCTTCCCTTCGACCTCGACCGCCAGCGGCTTGCCGCCCGGGACCGGGGTGATCACCTCGTGCCCGGTGGACACGTCGTCCGGCTTCCCGGGCGGCGGGGCCGACTTGTCCTGGGCGGGCGTGCGTCCGGACGGGACGCTGAGAACGGCCAGCGAGAGCAGGGCGACGAGCGCGACCTTGCCGAGGAAGGGCTTCTTCACGGGTCTCTCCGCGCGGGTTCCGCCACTGACGACGGACGGAACGCTATTCGTGCCTTGCGCGACAGTCTTGTAAAAAGTTCAAACCCGGGCCAAGTGTTTCAGGGCAACGGGTTAGGTCGCCGACCACAATCCGTTGCTACCGACATAGTGAACTCGCGTGTGCCAACCCAAACTGGTTGGCGGTTGAGGCTGAACCCCCGGATGGGCCAATTCCCGGCCCGTCCGGGCGTAGGTCGGCGAGGGGTTCGGTGATGGACCGGTCGGCAAACACCCCCACCCATCCGACGAGCCGCGAGAGCCGGGCTAACCGGCTGGTCGTGGCGGTATACGGCATCGGTCGTAACCACAGCCAAGTCGTTGCCGGGCCGCGGGTTGTGGCCGGCCCCGTGACCGGGTGCGGCAGGACGGGCACCCGCAATCCTGCCACAAATCTCTATGCCACAACGGTTTTTGTGTTGGGAATCGGGTCAGCGAATAACGGGGGGGAGGGGGTCCCTCGACCGGATGCCGACGAATGCCCCTTCCAGTCTTGCGGTACAAGAACCCCGGCGACGGGGTCCGCGAGTGGGACCGCCGGCAGGGGACTGCCTCCCTGCGGATCGAGGCCGGCTCGGCCCTCGACCCCCCGGACCGGGGCGTTCGCCCGGCTCGGGCTGCCCTACGGGGAGAAGCCCCGGCTGGTCCTCATCCACCTGGCCACCGAGGCAGTGCGAACCGGCAGCCCGGTGGTGGACGTGGAGGGGTCGATGACCGCCTTCGCCCGGTCCCTCGGGCGGGGGACGAACGGCCAGCAGCTCCGGGGCTTGAAAGACCAGCTCGCCCGGCTGGCGGCCGCGACCGTCCGCCTCGGGGTGGTGGAGGAGGGGCGGGCGGTCCAGGTGAACACCCAGTTCGTCTCCGCCTTCGACCTGTGGTTCCCGAAGCAGGCCGACCAGCGGGTGCTGTGGCCGAGCACCGTCCGGCTGAGCGAGGAGTACTTCCGGAGCCTGGGCCGGCACGCCGTCCCGCTCGACGCCCGGGCGGTGGCTGCCCTGGCGTCCTCCTCGATGGCCCTGGACGTCTACGTCTGGCTGGCCCAGCGGCTGTACCGGGTCCCCCCGGGCCGGCCGCAGTTCGTGGACTGGAACTCGCTCCACGGGCAGTTCGGCCAGGGGTTCGCCCGGGTCCGGGACTTCCGGCGGAAGTTCCCCAACACCCTCCGCCAGGTGGGGGCGGCCTACCCGCCCGCCCGGGTGGCGGCCGACGACCGCGGGCTGACGCTGGAACACAGCCCACCGCCGGTCCCGCCGCGGCGCAACCCCAGGTTGCTCTAACCCCCATTCCCGAGCCGGTAACCGGCTGACGCCCATCGGGCCGGCCACGGCAAGATGGTCGCGGCGGCTACGCCGTGACCCGCCACCCCGGGTTGTACGGCGGGGCGAGGGAGGCGGGCGATGACCTTCGGGCGGCACAGGACAGGCTACGGTAACTTGGCCGTGGTCCGCGAACAGCCGGTGCGGTCTGTGGATAAGCACCGGGAGGACCGAAGTTGTCCACGGTAACTTGGACGCGGCCGGGCACGGCAAGTTGGTCGCGCCGCCGACGGGAAGGCGGGGCTCCGCCAACGGCGAGTTGGTCGCGCAAACCTATATGTAATACCTATAGCTTTTTTCACCTGTAGTTGGTCGGACCGGCCCCGTGGGTAAGTAGTGGCATTCAGGGAGGGGCGGTCGAGCCGGCCTCCTCGTCCCGGCAGATGTCCGGTCGTCGTGCCAGGAAGGGCAGCAGCAACGACGTAGCTGCCAGGTCGCCGCCACCCCACCCGTCACCCCGCTCCACGCTTGTACGGCCCTCCCACGCGGTCCGGCCGCCCGTTGACCACCCGTCCGGTCGGTGATACGCTCCCGCACGCGACGCGGAGGAGGCCACATGGCGAAGGAGAAGCAGCCGGGGAAAAGACCCGCGAGACCGGCCGCGGGCCTGACGGCCGTGCCGGGGCCACTGCTCGATGACCTGCGGTCGCTCATCCGGCAGACTCGGGAGGGGGGTCGCCCAGGCCGTCAACTCGGCCCTCGTGCTCCTCTACTGGCAGGTCGGCCACCGCATCCGCACCGAAGTCCTCCGGGAGCGGCGGGCGGCCTACGGCGAGGAGGTCGTCACGACGCTGGCGGGCGAGCTGGCCGCCGAGTTCGGCGACGGGTTCTCCCGCCCGAACCTGTTCCGCATGGTCCGGTTCGCCGAGGCGTTCCCGGACCGGGAGATTGTCTCGGCGCTGTCGAGACAGTTGGGCTGGAGCCACTTCGTCGAGATCGTCCCGCTCGGCGACCCGCTCGAGCGGGAGTTCTACGCCGAGCTGTGCCGGGTCGAGCGGTGGAGCGTCCGTACCCTCCGGGCCAAGGTCCAGGGGATGCTGTTCGAGCGGACCGCCCTGTCCCGCAAGCCGGAGCAACTCGCCCGGC
This sequence comes from Gemmataceae bacterium, assembly GCA_019747685.1. Classification (GTDB taxonomy): domain Bacteria; phylum Planctomycetota; class Planctomycetia; order Gemmatales; family Gemmataceae; genus Urbifossiella. The sequence continues at coordinate 15,836 of JAIEQN010000546.1, read as the reverse complement.
AGGAGCTGGCCGCCCTGCGGGAGGAGGACCGGCTCACCCCCGACCTGGTGTTCCGCGACCCGTACCTGCTCGGCTTCCTCAGGCTGGCCGACGCCTCCAGCGAGAAGGACCTGGAGGCGGCCATCCTGCGGGACATCCAGCAGTTCATCCTGGAGCTGGGGGCCGGGTTCGCGTTCATCGACCGGCAGAAGCGGATCGTGATCGACGGCGAGGACTTCTACATCGACCTGCTGTTCTACCACCGGAAGCTCCGCCGGCTGGTCGCCATCGACCTGAAGATCGGCAAGTTCACGGCTGCCGACAAGGGGCAGATGGAGCTGTACCTGCGGTGGCTCGAAAAGCACGAGATGCAGCCGGGGGAGGACCCGCCGCTCGGGCTGATCCTGTGCGCGAGTAAGTCCGAGGAGCAGGTCGAGCTGCTGCAACTGGACCGGAGCGGCATCCGGGTGGCGTCGTACCTGACCGACCTGCCGCCCCGGCCGTTGCTCCAGCGGCGGCTCCACGACGCCCTGGTCGCCGCCCGGGCCCGCCTGGACCACCGACCCGGGTAGGATGCTCCCGACACCCCCGCATAGACCGTCCCACCGGTTCCAGACGGTCGGAGGCGGCCGCCGACGTGTGCCTGTGCGGGGGTGCCCGCACCCCCCATCGAATCGCTTGCCACCGCCCACGCACTGGTCTACACTCCGCCCCGAACCCAACGGCGACGAAGGCGATGCACCCGGTCAACCCCGCCAACCCCGGCCTCTTACAGGTCGCCACCCAAGCCCAGCAGATGGCCGGCCAAGCCAAGCAGGAGCGGATGGCGGTCGCCTTCCAGACCGTCTCGATGGTGAGCGTCGCCGTCATGGGCCTCGCCGCGTCGGCGCACCTGCTCCGCGAACTACTTCGGCCGGCGACCCACGGACGCGGCCAGGGCCAAGGCCGCGGTTGACGCCGCCCGGCCGGCGGTAGGCACCGCCCAAAATACCCTCTGCCGGTGGTCGCAGCTCGACCTGTCTCGCAGGGGCCTTCGTTGTAGGTGGGCGAAATCCCGGTATCGACACCCGTGCCATGTCGAGGCCACGTCAGGTGTAAGCGGGTGACGATCGCGGCACTGACTCTGCGCGTAGCGGCAGCCGGACGGTGAACCGGCTCCCGCGACCCGGCTCGCTGCACACGTCCACCCGCCCGCCGAACGCCCGGACGATCCGGGCGACGACGGCGAGGCCCAGCCCCAGCCCGCCCACGCCCCGCCGGCGGGCATCTTCCGAGCGGAAGAACGGGTCGAACACCCGGCCCCCGTCGGCGGGCGGAATGCCGTGGCCCGAGTCTTCCACAAATACCACAGCCCTGCCGTCCTCCCGACCGACGCCCACGGCTACAGGGGTGCCGGGGTCGCTGTACTTGCAGGCGTTGTCAATCAGGTTGCCGACGACCTGGGCAAGCATCGCCGGGTGGGCCAGGACGCGGACGCCCTCGGGGAACGGGCCGGCAGGCCGCAGGTCGGTCCGCCGGTCGTGCGGGTGGCCGTCGAGGTACTGCGCCACCCACGCCCCCAGGTCGATCACCTCCAGGCCGGGCAGCTCCGCCTCGGCGTCGGCCCGGGCCAGAAACAGGAGCGCCTCTACAATCTGCCGCATGTGTACGGCCTGCCGGTGGACCGACTCCAACGCCTGACGGTATTCCCCCGCCGGGCGGTCACGCCGCAACGCCACCTCGGTCTGACCGAGCATGGCGGTCAGTGGGGTGCGGAGCTGGTGGGACGCCTCGCCGGTAAACCCCCGCTGCCGCTCGAAGGCGTCGTGCAGCCGGGCGAGCAGCCCGTTGAACGCCTCCGCGAGACTCTCCAGCTCGTCGCCGGTGCCCGGCCGGGGGAGCCGCCCGCCCGCGTCCCGGGCGGTCAGGGCGTTCGCCGCCGCCGACATGGCGGCGAGGGGCGACAGCGCCCGCCGGGCGAGCCGGCGTCCCACGGCGGCGGCGGCGAGCCACAGCACGACCGACGTTCCCCCCAGCCCCCAGCCGAGCGCCCGCAGGGTGGCGTGGACCGGGGCGACCGGCACGGCAGTGACGAACACCAGCGTCCGGTGCCGCGTCTCTCGTTCCCCGGCAGCCGGCCGGCGGACATCCTCCGGGTGCGGGTGCCGCAGGGTGCGGCGGGCCACCCGCCAGTCCGCCCCGCCCCAAGAGGCGCGGAATCGCTCCTGGGCGGCGTCCGGGCCGGGGGCGGTGTAATCCGTTAGCCGGTGCTCCGGGTCGTGGGAGCCGCCCAGCCGCCCCCCCGCCTCGTCGTACACCGCCCACACCGGCGGGTCGCCCTCCCACCGGGCCGGCAGGCGGCGGAGTTCCGGCTCCCAGTCCAGCCCGTCCGGCTCGACTTCGGCGGCGGCGACCAGGGTGTCGATCGTCGCGGTGACGTGGGCGGTCAACTGGCCGTACAGGTGCGACCGGGCGAGGACGTAGAGCGTCCCCGAGAACCCGGCCAGCACCACTGCCAGGGCGAGCAGGAAGAACCCGGTGAGGCGGGTCGCCAGCGACATCTCAGCCGGCCTCCGCTGCCCCGCGTTCGGCCTCCGACCGGCGACCGAACCGCAGGTACAAGGGTGGTAGGAGGAACAGGTTCAGGAGGGTCGAGGTGACCAGCCCGCCGGGGATCACCACCGCCAGCGGGTACTCGACCTCGTGGCCGGGCTTCTGGCCGCTCACGACCAGCGGCAGGAGGGCCAGCCCGGTCGCCAGGGCGGTCATCAGGATCGGGGCCAGCCGCTCCTCCGACCCCCGCCGCACCAGCCCCGGCCCGAACGCCTCGCCTTCGTGGTCTTCGAGGTGGCGGTAGTGGCTGACCAGCATGATGCCGTTGCGGGCCGCGATCCCCAGCACGGTGACGAATCCGACCAGCGAGCCGAGCGACACCACCCCGCCCGTCAGGCCGACCCCGGCCAGCCCGCCGACCAGGGCGAACGGCAGGGTGAAGGCGGTGATGAGGGTCAGCCGCCACGACCCGAAGTCCGAGTAGATGACGAGGATCACGCCGAGGAGGGCCAGCCCGGCGTACAGGTACAGCCGGCGGCTGGACTCCCGGCGGACGGCCTCCTCGCCCAGGAACTCCGGGTGGTAGCCGGCCTCGAACTTCAGCCCCCGGACCCTTTCCTCGACCTCGGCGGCGACGGCCCCCAGGTCGCGGCCCTGCACGTTGCAGGTGATGTCCAGCCGGCGGGACGCGGCCTCCCGCTTGATCTCGTTCGGCATCGGCACCACCAGCACGTCGGCCACCTCGCCCAGCCGCACCTGCACCCCCGCGGGGGTGTCGATGGGCAACAACCGGAGCGCGGCCACGTCGTCCCGGCACGACGGGACGCCCCACACCACCACGTCGAACCGTTTCTGCTCCTCGTACACCTCGCCGGCCTTCGTCCCTTTCAGCAGCGTGGTCGTCGCCCGGCGGACGTGGCCGGGCGTCAGGCCGTAGTGTTCCGCCGCCTCCGGCCGCAGCCGCACCTCGACCTGCGGCAGCAGCACCTGGGACTCGACCTTGAGGTTCGTCACCCCCTCGACCCTGCCCATCATCGCCTCGGCCTCCCTCGCCTTGGCCCGCAGCACGTCGAGGTCCGGGCCGAACAGTCGAACCACGATGCTATAGCTCGTTCCCGACACCACCTCCTTCGACCGCTCCTTGAGGAACGTCTGCACGTCGCAGAACATGCCGGGGTAGCCGTCCATAGCGGCCTGAATCTTCTTGAGGGTGGCCGGGTAGTCCACGTCCGGGTCGATGCTGATCCAGAGTTCGGTGAAGTTCGGCCCGTACACCTCGTCGGCGACCTCGGCCCGGCCGATGTGCGACCCGAAGTTCCGCACCCCTGGGACGGCCCGCAGCTCCCGGCTGGCCAGCACCGTCATCCGGCCCATCTCCTCGACCGACGCCCCCGGCTTGGCGATGTAGTGCATCAGGAAGTCGGTCTCCTGGAACTCGGGGAGGAACTCGGCCCCGAACCGGGTGGCGGCGGCCCCGCTCAGGACGAACGCCGCCAGCACGACACCCAGCGCGGCGAACGGCCGGTCGATCAGGAGCGGGAGGACCGCGCCGTAGACCCTCCGCAAGCTGCGGGGCAGCGGGGCTTCGCGGTGCCGGCCCCGGTCGCCGGTGAGCAGCATGTACGACAGGGCCGGCGTCACCGTCAGGGCGACCAGCAGTGAGGCGAGGATGGCCAGGATGTACGCCGAGGCGAGCGGGCGGAAGAACGACCCGGCGATTCCCTCCAGGAAGAAGATCGGCAGGAACACGAGGATGACGATCACCGTGGCGTACACCACCGCGCTGCGGACCTCCAGGGAGGCGTCGATCACGACCTTGAACGCGGACGCCGGGCTCCCCGCCGCCCGGTTCAGCCGCAGCCGGCGGACGATGTTCTCCACGTCGATGATGGCGTCGTCCACCACCTCCCCGAGGGCGATCACCAGCCCGGCGATGACCATCGTGTTCAGGGTGACGCCGGCCGCCGTCAGCACGACCACGGCGGACACCAGCGACAGCGGGATGGCGGTCAGGCTGATGAGGGCCGTCCGCCAGTCGAACAGGAACAGGACGAGGATGACGACCACCAGCCCGCACCCGACGAGCAGGGCGTGGCCGAGGTTCTCGATGGCCCGCTCGACGAACGTGGCCGGGCGGAAGATGGCGGCGTCCACCTCGACGCCGGTCAAGCCCGGTTCGAGTTCCTTGAGCGCCGCCTCGACCCGGCGGGTCACCTCCAGCGTGTTCCCGTCCGGCTGCTTCTCAACGATCAGCAGCAGGCCGGGGCCGTCGTTGATGATCGCGTCCCCGATGGGCGGGGGCGAGCCGAACTGCACCGTCGCCACCTCCTCCAGGCGGACCGGCGCGTTCCCCTGGAAGGCGACGACGGTGCGGCCCAGATCGTTCGGATCGCGGACCATCGCCCGGTGGCGGACGGCCAACCGCTGGTTCGGCTTGTCGATGTACCCGCCGGACTCCAGCACGGTGGCGTCCTGGGTGGCCCGCGTCACCTGGTCGAGCGTCACCCCGGCCGCCCGCAGCCGGTCGGGATCGACCAGCACCTGGTACTGCTTGTCCCGCTGCCCCCAGATGGCGACGTTCGCCACGCCGGGCACGGACATCAACTTCGGGCGTACCGTCCACAGGGCCAGCACCGTCATGTCTTGCTGGGAGATCGTCTTCGAGGACAGCCCGATCTTCATCACCCGGCTGAGGGACGAGAGGGGTTGCAGGATCACCGGCGGGCGGCCCACGCCAGGCAGCCGGACGGCCTCGGCGGCGACCCGCTCCTGGACGAACTGCCGGACCTTGTGGATGTCCGTCCCCTCCTCGAACAGGAGCACCACCGACGACAGCCCGAGCACCGACTTCGACCGGATCGTCTTCAGGCCGGGGGTGCCGTTCAGGGCGTTTTCGAGCGGCACGCTGATGAGGCTCTCGACCTCGTCGGTGGACAGGCCGGGGGCTTCGGTCTGCACCTCGACCTTCGGCGGGGCGAACTCCGGGAACACGTCGAGCGGGGCGGTGCGGACGGTGCGGGATCCGTAGGCGACGAGCAGGCCGCACAGGGCGAGGACGACCACCCGGCCCCGGACGGAGGACGAGATGAGCTTGCTCAGCACGGCGTCCTCACTTGACGAACCCGGTTTCGGCCCCGAACAACTCCTGCACCCCGGCGGTGACCACCTTCGTCCCGACCGCCGGCCCGCTCGCCAGCGCCGCGTCCGGGCCGGCGGTGTGCGAGACGACCACCCGCCGGCGGGCGTAGGTGCGGGGGGCGGTCTGGGCGTACACCCAGGTGCCGCCGTGGATGTCGAACACGACCGCCGACCACGGCACCGTCGGCCCCTCCTTCGCGTCGGTCAGCGGGACCGTCACCCCGAGCCGCTGGCCGGGGACCAGTGCCCCGTCCGCGTTCGGCAGCTCGTAGAAGACGTCCACCGTGGCCGCGAGCGGGTTGCCCGAGGGCGGGGCGGCGACCGGCCGGGCGGACGCGAGTTTGACGCCGGGCGGGGCGGACAGCTTGCCGACCTCGGCGGCGGCCCGGCGGTCGACGCCGTCGAGGTCACCGACCGGCAGCGGCACCCGCACCCAGACGGCCGAGAGGTCCACCACCTCGAACAGGGCGGCCCCGCTCGGGACCGTCTGGCCGGGGAGGGCGGAGACGGCCCGGAGGATGCCGTCCTCGGGGGCGTCGATCGGCACCGGGGCGGCCGTCCCGCCGTCGGCGTCCCCGACCACCTTCCGCAGGATCGCCTGCCGGGCGGCGGCCGCGTCGGCCGTCTTGGTGGCCACCTCGAACGCCGTCCGGGCCTCGTCCACCAGCCGCTGACTCCCGGCCTCCCCCTTGAACACCCGCTCGGCCCGCCCCAGGGCGATGCGGGCCAGCTCGACCTGGGCCTTGGCGTTGTTCACCTGCCCTTCGGCCTCGACCAGCGAGGCCGCCAGGGTGGCCCGCCCGTCCGGGGTGAGTAGCGGGGTTAGGTGGAACACCGGCTGCCCGGCCTTCACCCGGCTCCCGGCCGCCGGTACCCTGCCGGACGGGGCCTTGAGGGTCCCGCCGAGCGGGGCGGCGACGAGGATCGTCCGCCCGGCCGGGACGGTCACCTCACCGCCGTACACCCTGACCCGGCGGACGGCCTTCGCCTCGACCAGGGCGACGGTCAGCCCGAGCCGCTTCTCGGCCGCCTCGGTCAGGACGACGGCATCAAGGTCGTCTTCTTTGACAACCTTGGCGACGGTCGCCCCCGGGGCCGGCTTGTCAGCGGTCTTCGTAGCGGGCTTGTTGGTAACGAGCCACCACGCCCCCGCCCCCACGGCGGCGGCAACAGCGAGCGTGAGCAGGGCGGTGGCCAGCCGTTGCAGGAGGGTCATCGCGTCCTCCGTTCGTCGGCCGGGTTGCGGTCACCGTTCGGGGCGGGCCCGGGGCCGGGAAACGGCGGCGGGTCGGTCTTCGATCCGGCGGGGGCGGGGCGGTCTGGATAGGCCGGCGGGGCGGCCAGACGTTTCCCGACGCTCCGCTCCAACTCGGCCCAGAACCGCCGCAGGTCGGCGGTGAGGACGGCCTCCCGCAAGAGGTTGTCGAGCAGTTGCCGGGTCGTCTCCAGCACGATGAAGATGGTGACGTTGCCCTCCTGGTACGCGGCCTGGGCGCGGCGGATGGCCGCCTCTACCTCGGGCCGGACCTTGGTCCGGAGGACTTCGAGTTCGGCGCACGTCTGCCGGTATTGGAGGTAGGACCGCTGTACGTCGAGGATGATCTGGTACGCCACCGTCTGCTGGTTCCGCACGGCCCGTTCGAGTTCCGCCTCGGCCCGGGCGATGCCGCCCTGGTTGCGGTTGAACAGCGGCACCGTGAACCGGATCGCCGGGCCGAACTCGTGCCCGCTCGCCCGGCCACTGGTAGCGTCCAGGATGCCGAGCAGCCGGACCCAGCCGAGCCGCGCGAACTTGACCCGGGCCTGGGCGGCGGCGACCGCCTCTGCGGCTGCAAGTGCGTCCGGGCGGGTGGCCATCGCTTCCTGGGTGAGAGCGTCGGCGTCGAACACCCGGCACGCTGGCGGGGGGGCGGGTCGAGCGGCAGCGGCCCCCGCAACGGGCCGACGCCCATCAGGTTCCGCAGCCGCTCTTCCAGTACCGGCACGTCGTAGCCGATACGGGTGGCGTCTTGCTCGGCCTGGAGAGCGTCGATCCTCGCCGTAGCGGCTTCCTGGGGGGAGATGTCCCCAGCGTTGAGCCGCTTCTCGGCCAGCTCGCTGACTCGGCCCCGGAGTTTCACCCCCTCGCCGGCAACCCGCACCCGCTCCCGGGCCAGCACCACGTCGGCGTATGCCTGCCGCACGTCCCGCATCAGGTCGAGTCCCGCCTGGGCGAGCCGGTCGGCGGTGCGGTCAGCCTCCCGCGCCGCCGACTTGACCCGGATCGGGCGGAGCCAGACCACCTCGATCGGGAAGTCGAGCAGGTACTTGAACGGCTTACTGGTCTCGGGCCAGAAGTAGACGAACTCCGGGTTCGGCAGCAGCCCGGCCTGGATCAGGTCGCTGCGGGCGAGGCCGAGATCGACCAGCAGTTCCTGGAACGCGGCGTTGTTCCACAGGGAGACGGCGACCGCCTCGTCTTCCGTGATCCCGTCCTCGAACGAGGCCCCGGGCGGCAGGACCACCTGCCCCGGCGTCGTGTGGCCGGGGAGCGTGTGGCCGACCCGCCGCGACAGATGTGCGGCGACGGTCGTCCGGTCGGGGGCGTGCGGGGCGGTCTGGCAGCCTGCGAGGGCGACGAGCGAGAATACCAGCACCGCCGTTGCCTGCCGCCGACTCCTTCCCCGGCATTGGTTGGCTAGGCTCATTCGGCGTGATCCCCCGTCCGGATCGCTGGCCCGCCGCGGGGGGCATCCGGCTACATTCTGGATTTTCACTTCAGTTATCGGAGCGTGCCGGCGGTGTGCTGGATGCGGTTTGGGTCGATGAGGGAAAACTTATCGTGGACGGCGGCCCGGCCGAGCTACCGGCGGGGACGGTATGCGCGGAGGTAGTCCTCGATCGCGTCGCGGATCGGTCCAGGACGGAATCCGAACCCATCCATCTCCTCAATCGCCCGGTCGGCGGGCCACCCCTGATACTCCCTCCGGAAGATCGCGCACATCGTCCCGGTCCGGTGGACCCCGGCGAAGCTGTGGACCAGGACCGGGTGGTTGGCCGGGTCGTCCATCACCGCCAGGAACTCGCGGACGAGTTGCTCGGCCGGTAACTCGCCCGTCTCGTCCACCAGCCAGGCGCGGGGGACGAGGCGGACGTGCCGCGCCCCGTGGGCCGCGCACACGTCCGCCTCCCACTCGTCGGGGTAGGGCTTGCCCGGGTCGCGGACGGTGCGGAGAGTGACCACGGTCCGAATCCCGTGGCGACGCAGCGCGTACTTCATCCCGGTCGGGGTCAGTTGCCCGCTGCGGTACAGCACGCCCGGCTCCACCGCGCGGAAGTTCCGTAGATGGTGATCGTCGGCCCACGCCAACGAGAGCGCGGCGGCAGACGGCACGGCGAGCACCAACACCCACACCCATCTTCGCCGTCGCATCGACCCCTCCGGCTCGCCCTGCCGCCCTTCCGTCACGCTGCCCTTCGGTCTCAGCACCGCCGCCCAGGGCGGTAAGCCCCGCATCCCTCGCTCACGGCTGCGTGTCGGCACGGACCGGCCCCCCCCCGCGCGTGGTAGCGGCGTCGGCCAGTGCCGCGACGACGTGCTGGACGAGGTTGTAGAAGATGACCGGCAGCATCACGTCGGGGACGTGGGCGAGGGCGGTCGTGGCCACCACAAGTCCGGTCCCGTTGTTCGTCATGCCCAGCCCGAACATGAGTGCGGCCCGCCGCCCCCCGTCCGCCCCGAACCACGCCGCGAGCGCCGCCCCGGCCACGAACCCGACGACGCACAACCCGGTCACGATCACCAGCATCACCCCGAGGAAGTCCCAGTCGGGGGTGGCGAACGTCTTCGGCAGGGCGACCGCCGCGTTCGCGTAACACAGGGCGAGCAGCACGACCGAGTTGACGACCTTCAGCCCCGGCTTGAGCCGGCCGGCCGGCCCGCCGCCCAGGACGCACCGGGCCAGGATGCCCGCCAGGGACGGGGTCATCACGAACACGACGAGGAAGGCACTCGTCCCGCCCGCCGCGAGCCGGTGCAACCCGTCCGCGAAGGTGCCCGCTGCCACCCACCCGACCGCGTGCAGTACGGCCGGGGTGGTGAGCGGGCTGAGGACGGTCGAGCCGACCACCAGCCCGAGGCTCAGGGCCAGGTCGCCGCCGGCGTTCTGGGACCACGCGGTCGAAGACCCGGCCACCGGCATGGACGCGATCAGGGCGAGGCCGACGAGGATGTACTGCACCTCGGTCGGGTTGTGCCACAGCGACAGGGTGACGGAAACCCCGCCGATGAACAGGAGCGGGACCATCAGGTTGGCGACCAGCCCGGCCGCGAGCACGCCGGACGAGCGGACCAGGCCGCGGAGCCGGCCCGGCTCGACGCCGAGGCCGGCGTTGAACAGTAGCCCGGCGAGCAGGAGCGCCGGCAGCGAGGCAACGACCGGGCTGCCCAGCACGTCCGCCGAGCCGAGGCTGGCCGACCGCAGCCACAGCCCGGCGGCGGGGGCGGCCCCGGCCAGGGCGTAGGCGGCGACGAGGAGCCAGAGCAGCCGGTGGTGCAGGAACGCCGCCAGCCGGGCGAGCGGGCCTTCGGAGACATCCATGCTTATTCGCTCCCTTCGGGGCCGAAGACGTAGCCCCGGCCCCGCACGGTTTGGATCAGCCGGGGGCCGTGGGCTTCGAGCTTCTTGCGGAGTTCCATCACGTGGACTTCGAGGGTGTTCGACACCCCGTCGTACCGCTCGTCCCAGACCTGCTCGTAGATACGGGTGCGACTCAGCACCTCGCCGGGGTGCCGGACGAACAGCACCAGCAGGGCGTACTCGCGGGCCGTCAGGTCGAGCCGCCGGCCGGACCGCCGCACCTGCTGGGTGGCGAGGTCGAGGGTCACGCCGGCGTGGGCCAGGACGGTGGCCGCCCGGCGGTCGGGGCGGCGGACCAGCGCCCGGACGCGGGCCAGCAGTTCCTCGAACGCGAACGGCTTGCGCAGGTAATCGTCGGCACCGGCGTCGAGGCCGCGGACCCGGTCCGGGATCGCGTCCCGGGCGGTGAGGAACAGCACCGGGGTCGTCCGGCCGGACTGGCGGTACCGTTGGAGCAGGGTCAGCCCCTCGACGCCGGGCAGCCACCAGTCGAGCAGGACCACGTCCCACGACTCGGTCGAGAGCCGGTGCCAGCCGTCGTGCCCGTCGGCCGCCCGCTCGACGGTGAACCCTTCCTCCCGGAGCCCCCGGACCAGGAAGTCGGCGATCTCGTCCTCGTCCTCGACCACGAGCAGCCGCACGCTCATCGTCCCACCTCGGCCCCGCCGGCGGGCACCCTCAGCAACACCAGCTTGTTGTCGACTCGGTCCGACGGCTCCCAAGGCTGGACCTGCTCCGCGGCCACCACATCAGCGGACCAGGGGAGTTCGGCCAGCCGCCGCCTCGGGAGGATCACCCACCGCACCCGGCCTTCGTCAGCCGCCGCCGCCAACTCGTCCCCGGTGGCATACTCGGGCACCAGCCGCCCGAGGTCGAACACCGTGTCGCCGGCGTGGAACAGGCCCAGCCGGTCGGCGTCCGCCGCCGTCCGCCCTTGCACGTCGGCCAGGAACTCCCGCCGGGTGCGGAGGTCGTCGGCCGCCGGGTAGACAACTCCGAACCGAACGCGAACGCCACGAACGCCCCGGCGACGGTCATCGCCGCCCGCGGCGCGTTCGGTCGGGCGAGGACAACAAGTACGCCGGTGACGCCGACCAGCCACATGGCCGCCAGCCACCCGCGGGCCGGGAGGGGCGGGAGCCGGTCATACGGCGGCGGTAGCACCGACGAGGGCGGCAGGAGAAGGAGGCCCGAGATCAGCAGGGCGACGCCGGTTAACACCCACCCGGCCGAGCGGAGGCGGCGAGCGAGGGGGGAGAGGTCGTCATCACCGGCAGCCAGCAGGCGGCCGACCAGCAGGGCGGCGGCCGGAAGGACGGGCAGCAGGTAGTAACTGCGGCGGGACGCCGACGCGGTGAAGAACAGGAACACCGCCCAGAAGTACGCCCGCGCCAGCCGGTCGCCCGCCGACCCGGACCGGCCGCCGGGCGGCAACGCCGCCGCCGGCAGGAACACCGACCAGGGGGCGGCCAGGAGGAAGATGACGCCTAGGTACAGCCACACCGGGCCGACGTGGTTGTGCGGGGCGACGAACCGCCGGACGTTCTCCCGCCACACCATCTCCAGCCCGACCCCGTCCCCGGTGCGCGACGCGGCCAGCAGGAACGGGAGCAGGTACAGGCCGACGGCGAGCGGGACGGCCGGGACCGTCCCGCGGTTGAACAGCCAGCGGTTGCCCGCGACCAGTGCCGCCAGCCGCCCACAACCGGCGGCCCGCTCGCCCCGCGTCGCCCAGGCCGTCCACACCCGGTAGGCGAGGAACACGGCCACCGGCAGGGCGAACCCGAGCAGCCCCTTGGTGAGCGAGACGGCGGCCATCCAGACCCACAGCCCGACCACCCACGGGCCGGCCGGCCGGTCCTCGTGCCGGGCGAACAGCCAGACCGCGACCAGCACGCCCGTGACCGTCTCCACGTCGGCCGTCGCCCGGCGTGCGTAGAACGCGAACCCGAAACTGGTCGCCAGCACCGCCCCGGTTACCAGGGCCGTCCGGTCGTCGTACAGCCGGCGGCCGAGGAGCATCACCACCCACACCCCGGCTACCCCGGCGACCGCCGCCGGGAGCCGGGCCGTCGCCTCGTCCACAGTGCCGGTCAGGTGCGAGGCCGCGAGGATGAACCAGTACGACCCGACCGGCTTGTCGTAGTACGTCCGGCCGTTGATGGTCGGGTGGAGGTAGTCGCCGGACTGCTTCATCTCCCGAGCAACTTCCGCCCACCGCACTTCCTCGGACACCACCGCCCGGTCCCCGAGCCGGGCGAGGAAGACGACCGCCGCGGCGGTCGCCACCCCGACGGCGGCGAGCCACCAACCGGCTCCCGAAAGTCGCCATCCGTCGGCGTCACGATGGTCCTGCATGGCGGGTCGCTCCTCGGCCGGCCGGCCACGCACCTCAGTCCTTCTTCCCGCCCTTCACCTCGGTGGCCGCCTTCAGCTTGCCGTCCGGCAGCACCTCGACCTCCCACGTCTTCTTGTCGGCGGCCACCAGCTTGGCCTCGTAATAATCCAGCGTCTCCTTCCCGCCGACCGCCTTCGTGACCGACTCGACGATCTCGTACTTGGCGTTCGGGTACTTCTCCTCGAACGTCTGCTTCACCGCCTGCGGCAGGTCCTTGAACTCGACCTCCTGCTCGATCAGGGTGATCGCCCCGGCCTCGGTGACGGTCACGTCGATGTTCTTGCCGTCCTTCTTCAGCGTCACCTCGAACACCACCTTGTCCCCGTCCTTCTCCTTCGACGCCGACTTCATCTCCACCTTCGGGAACCGCTTCTGCACCGCCTCGGCCACCGCCTTCGGCAGCTTGTCGAGGGGCACCTTCTCCTCGTCCGCCCGGCCGGTGGGGATGCCCAAGGCCGCCGTGACCACCGCCACCGCCGACCACGCCATCGTTCGCATTCGTATCTCCGGTTGCCTGGTAGTACCGCGAGGCCGCGGACCGCACCCCGGCCCGACACCCGAGGTGACGGAAACAGTAACAGACGAGCCTGAACGGACCGTGAGCCGGGGATAAGGTTGAGCTTATCTTCGGTGGCCAAGCCGGGAACCGCTCGGGAGCGGCAGCTTGCTGTGGGAGCTGGGTTCGCAGGCCGGAGTGAACCCCATCGGCTGACATCCTGCCTCCGGTACTCGACGGGGCGAACACAGCGGCACCGGGTTTTCACTCACCGCAAGCCGTCTAGGCTACAGGTGGAGTGCGATCCGTGGCCGCTCGGCCGGCGGGCTTCGGGGGCACACCGTCGGCCGGCCCGCGGTTCGGGACGGAGGGGTAGTAATCGTTTAGCGACCACCTGCACGGAGAGTCAAGTCGTAGCAGGCCCTGTCAGCCAGCTCGACCGGGGCCAAGGTGCCCAACAATAGCCCAACAAATTGCCCCTTAACCCGGCCAAACTGTGACCATCGGCGACTAAGGATGCCCAACGGGAATCGATTCATAAGTTGCTGCTCGGCATGACTTTACCTTGCAATTGCCGGCGGAACCAGGAGTCCGTGGGGAAACAGCGGGGTTGATTTTGGTTCTCTTTGTCTAGGTTCGAATCCTTGCCGGGTAACTCGGAGCAGACCCTGTCACAACAAGTTGTGGCAGGGTTTTTCATCCCACGACAGTGTGATTGAAGATAGTTTGTAGCCTACCAATAGCCAAATGGTACTTTTGTCCCGGCGGTGGACGTTCGGCCGCGCGAATGCCGCGGCGGTGACAAGTCCTGAGATGACCGGCCCCGGGCGGCCGGTGGAATGACCCGCGCGATGGTTCCCGACGCCCGGCTTGCTCGTACAGCTCAACGCTACCCGACGGCGCCACAGCTAGCCCGACGAGGACGGCCGACGGGGCCGTCTTCGGCATCACTTGGTCGGTGTGGGGGCGGGAGGTGGTCGTCGACGACTGGTGCAACGCCCCACCGGCCAAGAGCCAAGGGTGACGCCGCAAGGGTTGCGGAAGTGACGACCGGCCCGAGCGAGCGGGAGGTGCCCGAGGCCGTGTCCTCGACCACCGGCCCGCCGGGGGTCCTTCCCCACGGGCGAAGCGGCCCCTCACCCAGACCCGGCGGTGTCCGGTAGCTGACCGGCCTCGTACCCGGCGAAGTCGTACACGGTCGGCTCGCCCGGCCGCCGCCGGTACACGGCGACCCGGTCGCCGGTCGGGAAGTCGGCCAGGGTGCCGGCGGCGACCTCGCCCAACCGGGCCACCCGGTCCGCCACGTCCTGCGGCGTGGGCGGTCGGTCCGGGGGTGCCGCCCTCCACCGGGCAGCCTCGCCCTCGGTCCGCCGCTCCAACTCGGCCATCAGAAGGGCGAGCCCGGCCATCCGGACCTCGGCCTCGCCCCCCGTCCCGTGCACCACCTGGCCGTCGCACGGCCCGCCGGCCAGCCGGAGGGCCAGGAGGTCGGGTGCGTCGTCCCACGGTCCGGGGTGCCCGGGCTCGCGGACCCGCCGGGCGGCCTCATCCGGGGAGTACCGCCGGACCGCCGATGTCCGCATCCGGCGGTGGTAGCCGTCCGCGTCCAGGAACATCTGCACCACGCCGTCGAACACGACCCCCCAGGTAACTCCACCTACGCGTGGGCGAAGGGTGGGCCGTCCGGCAGGCAGACGGTGCCGTGGCAGAGGACCGTTCCCCGGTCGCGGTGGTAGTCGAAGTAGGCGAGCGCCTCGGCGTAGGCCCGTTTGTGGAAGACGCGGCCGGCCCGGACGCCCGCCCGCAGGTGGTCTGGCACGTCGGCCCCGTGGGCGGCCAGGTGTCGCTTCAGGGGGTTATGGTAGCGGGACTCGGACACGGGGATTCCTCGCCCGTCGGGCGGCCGGCCGGCCGCCCCGGCCGGCCGCCCGGGTCGGTATACTGGCTTCGGGCCCCCCGCCCTACCCCCACCTGCCGATACGCCAGTCCGTCCACCTGATCGACCTGGTGCTCGTCACCACGACCGCCGACCTGGTCGTGCAGATGCGGTTCATGCGCGGAGTCGGACCGAGGGCGTGCCGGCTGCGTCGCCTGCACCGTCCGCGGTTACCAGGACGACCCTCGGGAGCTCCAGGACATCCCGGAGGTGCGGGCGTTCTGCCGGCGATTGGTCGGGCTCGGGTTCATCCCCGACCTGGACTTCACCACGCAGCTCGTTCTGGACACCCCCGAGCCGGCGAAGCACGCCCGGGGGCGGCCGAGGTGTGGCTGTGTTCGGAGGGGCGGCCGCGGGACGGGATGCCGATCACCCGGGAGCCGGTCGAGGAGTTGAAGGCGGCGGTGATCGCGGCCAACGACCGGGCGGACGAGGTGCCGGGGGCGGGGTAGACGGACGGAGGTCTTCGATGGAGACCAACGGGTACGGCGACGTGGACGTGCGGTACGGCGTGCCGCCCGACGGGGTACGGGTCGGCCGGCTGCCTGCCCCCGAAGAGGTGCTCGCCGCCGCCGGGGTGGCCTACGGCCGGGCACTCGTCGGGTTCAAGATGCGGCGGCGGCACCGCGCCGTCATCTCCGGCTGGGTCATCGACCGGGACTAGCGGGCGAAGGTCGCCGCCTCTCCCGCGGCGGGGGCGATCCTGGGCGAGATGGCGGCGGCGAGCGCCGCCGTCGC
>JAIEQN010000863.1 GCA_019747685.1 Gemmataceae bacterium | reverse complement strand
GAAGCCGCCCTGCGGGTGCTGGCCTACAGCATCCGGCGGTAGATCGGATGTCTTCAACACGGCAAAGCCGGATCAAAACAGTTTTTGTCTTGATCTGAATTTCATCTGCGGGCTTTGATCGGCGTCATCAGCGGGCCAGTCCTATTTCTTCTCCGCCTTCTCCTCGGTCTGGCGGTTCTCGACGTACCACCGGTCGCCGGCCTTCTTCAGGTAGACGGCCCGGTCGCGGACGTCGGGCAGCCCGACCTTGACCGCCTCCCCCGGGGCGTCCGGGAACGTCCCCTGGCGGTGGAACCGGCGGAGGTCCTTGAGCGCCTCGGGGTCGTCGGCCAGCTTCTCCCGCACGTCCCGGACGAGCTGCCGGTAGGCGGCCAGCTTGGCGTCGTCGGCGACCTTGGCCCGGAACTTCTCCGGCTCGTCGGGCAGCCGCTCGGCGGCCGGCACCCCGGCGGCCCGCCGCTGGGCGTCCCGCTTCCGGGCCAGGTCGGCCTCGACGGCCGGCTCGAACTGCTTGGCCCGGTCGCCGACCCGGCCGTCCACGAACCCCGGGTCGAGCAGGTGGGCGACCAGGTAGTCGTGCTCCCCCTTGTCGGCCGCCGCCAGGGCCGACTCCAGGGCCTGCTTCGGGGTCGCCTGGGGGTACGCCTTGGCCCGGTACGGGACGCCGAACCGGGTCGGCACCTCCTCCGGCGGCTTCGGCCGCTCCTGGGCCAGGGCGACCGACCCGAGGACCAGGACGGCGGCGAACGCGGCTCGCATCGGCACGGCTCCGGGCGGCGGGAACCGGGGTACTGTATACTGGCCCCCATGGCAGGCAACACGTTCGGCACCCTGTTCGCCGTCACCACCGCCGGGGAGAGCCACGGCCCCGGGTACGTCTGCGTGATCGACGGCTGCCCGGCCGGGCTGGACCTGTCCGCCGACGACCTCCTCCCCGACCTCCGCCGGCGGCGGCCGGGGCAGTCGAAGCTGACCACCCAGCGGAAGGAAGAGGACGCGCCCGAACTCCTGTCCGGGGTGTTCGAGGGGCGGACCACCGGCACCTCGATCGCCATCCTGTTCCGCAATTCCGACCAGCGGAGCGGCGACTACGGGGACATCGCGGACAAGTACCGGCCCGGCCACGCCGACTACACGTTCGACGCCAAGTACGGGTTCCGCGACTACCGCGGCGGCGGCCGCAGCAGCGCCCGGGAGACGGTCTGCCGGGTGGCCGCCGGGGCGGTGGCCAAGAAGCTCCTCGCCCGGGACGGCATCCGGGTGCTGGGATACGTCACCCGGGTCGGCGACGTGGCCGCCGACATCCCCGACCCGACCGCGGTGACGCTGGAGCAGGTGGAAGCGAGCCCGACCCGCTGCCCGGTGCCCGACGCGGCCGCCCGGATGGAGGCGCTGATCGACGCCGTCCGCAAGGACCGGGACTCGATCGGCGGGGTGTGCGAGCTGGCCGCGGTCGGGGTCCCGCCGGGGCTGGGCGAGCCGGTGTTCGACAAGCTGAAGGCCGACCTGGCCAAGGCCCTCTTGTCGCTCCCGGCCGTCGTCGGGTTCGAGTACGGGGCCGGGTTCGCCCTGGCCGGGATGCGGGGGAGCGAGGCGAACGACCACTTCGTCCCGGCGAAGCACCCCTCCCCCGGCCCCTCCCCTACGAGGGGAGGGGAGCAAGACGAAGACGGCCGGCTCGGGGCTTCCTCCCCCTCTCCCTCCGGGGGAGGGAGCCGGGGGGAGGGGTTTACCGCCGCGATCACCACCGCCACCAACCGGCACGGCGGGATGCTCGGCGGCATCTCGTCCGGGCTACCGGTCGTCTGCCGGGTGGCCCTCAAGCCGACCAGCTCGATCCCCCGGCCGCAGCCGACCGTCACCCGGGCCGGCGAACCGACCGAGCTGCTCGTCAAGGGCCGGCACGACCCGTGCCTCTTGCCCCGGTTCGTGCCGATGGGCGAGGCGATGGTGGCCCTCGTCCTCGTCGACCACCTCCTGCGGCACCGGGCCGCCCGGCTCGGTTAGGCTCGGACACATCCCGTTCGCCCGATCCGCCGGACCCCGGCACCGGCGTTGCAGCCTACCCCTCCGGCGGCCCGTCGCCGTCACTTCACGAACGAGGAGCTGACCTCATGCGGAAACTGCTGTCGTTCGCGGCGCTGTTCGGCGCGGCCGCCCTCCTGTCCCCCGGCCTCGGGGCCGACGACACCAAGGCCACCCAGAAGGCCGACAAGGGCGGGATGAAGCTGGAGGGCGGGTACACCATCGTGTCCGGCGAGTCGGGCGGCCGGCCGATCCCGGCCGAGCGGATCAAGGGGACCACTGTCCGGTTCACCAAGGACAAGATCGTGACCACCGACAAGGACAAGAAGGAGGTGTACGTCGCCACCTACACCCTGGACGAGTCGAAGAGCCCGTGCGTCATCAAGATGAAGGCCACGGTCCCGGCGGAGGGCGAGGCCACCGGCCTCATCAAGAAGGACGGGGACACCCTGACCCTGATCTACAACGAGCCGGGCGGGAAGGCGCCGACCGACTTCAAGGCCGGGGAGAAGCAGAACCTGTTCGTGATGAAGAACCTGAACAAGGGCGACAAGGGCAGCAAGGACGGGGACAAGAGCGACCGCTGACCGACCACGGCCCGCGCACCGCGTCGCCCGGTGCGCGGGCCGGTTCCCACCTCACACCCCCGGCTGCAGGGCCCGCTCGATCACCGCCCGGACCTGGCCCATCGGCACCCGCTCCTGCTTCAGGGTGTCGCGGTCGCGGACCGTGACCGTGTCGTCCTGGAGCGTCTGGCCGTCGATGGTGACGCAGAACGGCGTCCCGGCCTCGTCCTGCCGGCGGTAGCGGCGGCCGACCGCCCCCTTGTCGTCGAAGAAGACGTTGAAGTGCGGCTTCAGCTCGCGGTACAGCTTGGTCGCCTTCTCGGGCATCCCGTCCTTGTTCACCAGCGGGAAGATGGCCGCCTTGATCGGCGCCAGCCGCGGGTGGAACTTCATCACCACCCGGGTCTCCTCGTTCCCCTTCGCGTCCGGCACCTTTTCCTCGGTGTACGCCTCGCACAGAACCGCCAGGGTGAACCGGTCGGCCCCGGCCGACGGCTCGATGACGTGCGGGGTGAACTGGTACTTGGCCACCTCGGCGGCCGGCGGGTTGGCCTTCATCCACTCCTTGAACGAGTTGGTCGTCCGGGTCCCGGCGTCGGCGTTCCACCGGTCCTCGTCGAAGTAGCTCAGCTTGTCGTTGCCGCTGTGGGTGGCGTGCTGGGTCAGGTCGTAAGCCCCGCGGTGGGCGATCCCTTCGAGTTCCTGCGGGTCGGCCGAGAACGGGAACAGGTACTCGATGTCGGTGGTCCCCTTCGAGTAGAACGCCAGCTCGTCCTGCCCCTGCTCGCGGGGGATGAGGTTGTCGCTCTTGATGCCCAGGGTGCTGTACCACTTCTTCCGCAGGTCCCGCCAGTACTCGTACCACCGCATCGACTCGTCCGGGTGGCAGAAGAACTCGATCTCCATCTGCTCGAACTCGCGGCTCCGGAACGTAAAGTTCCGCGGCGTCACCTCGTTCCGGAACGCCTTCCCGATCTGGGCGATGCCGAACGGCAGCTTCAGCCGGGTGCTGTCGAGGACGTTCCGGTAGTTGGCGAAGATGCCCTGAGCGGTCTCCGGCCGGAGGTAGACCTTGCTCTCGTCATTCTTTTCCAGCCCGGCGTGCGACTCGAACATGAGCGAGACCTGCTTGGCCTCGCCGAGCGGCGCCCCGCAGGCCGGGCACGGGTCCTGAAGGCCCGTGGCGGTCGGGTCAGCGGTACTGAGGTGGCTCAGCAGGTACCAGACCTGCTCAGAGACGGTCTGCTGCGAGGTGTTCGGATCGCCGAGAACGCTCTCGAACCGGCCGAGCACGGCCGGGGGGTTCTGAACGACGGCCAAGTTGGGCGCGAGCTTCTTGCCTTTGCCCTCCGCCCACTTGCCGATCGAGCTCGCACTTCCCTGAAGTCCGGGCACCAGGAATCCAGCGAGCGACTGGAACCACTCGGAATCGCGTAGGATGGCCCGGAGTTGGTCGGCCCGGGTGAACTTCCCGCAGCCGGGGCACTTGCGGGTCGGGTCGGCGAACGCCCCGACGTGGCCGGAGGCGACCCAGACCTTCGGGTTCATGATGATTGAGCAGTCGAGCCCGGCCATGCGGATTTCCTGGCCGTCCGGCCCGGGCGGCGGGTTGCGGACCATGTCCAGCCACCAGGCGTCCTTGATGTTCTTCTTCAGCTCGACCCCGAGCGGGCCGTAGTCCCAGAACCCGTTGATGCCGCCGTAAATCTCCGACGACTGGTAGATGAACCCCATGTCCTTGCAGAACTTGGCGAACTTCGCCATGTCGATCTTGGTCGGCATCGTCGCACCCTCCGCGGCGGAGTTCTTGGCCTGAGCCAAGGGCAGCCGCATTTTTTCCGTAAGTTTTACCCTGGTCGGCCCTTCGGGGATCGCACGGTTCGCACGGAACGGGGCGGTTCGGCACCGTTCGCACCCCATTTCGTGCACGAAGCCTGCATCCCCGGGGGTCGCCGTGGGGCCATTTTACGGAGGGCGACGCGGACGCCGACCGGTCATTCCGGGGTGGCGACGGGCCGGGCGCACTCGCCCGCCAGGGGTAGGATGACGACATCGGTCACATCACGAACCGTAAGTTATTCGAGCGGGGGCAAGTCGAGTTCCCGCCGCACCCGGTCACAGTCCTCACGGGTCAGGTGGTAGATGAAGATCGAATACCCAGCGGTGGCGACGGGATTGAAGTGCAGGAAGTAGGCGTACTCGTGGTCGTCGGGGAAGTACGTCCCGCCGCGGCCGTCCGCAACTGGCCACTGGAAGCCGCGTAACAGGTTCACGCTGACGGCGTGCCACCCCGGGCGGGGGCCGTCCAGCCCCCGCGGGGGCGGGGTGAACGCGATCCCGACCGACCGCGGGTCGACGCTCCCGAAGTACGCCAGGTGGAACGGCCGCGCCTCCGGGTGGTCGTCCCACCACCCCTTCAGGTAGAGCAGGTCCTGCCCCCAGTCGACGTTGCTGTCCACCAGGTGTTCCGACCCCCGGGCCGGGCCGCCGGCCGGCTCGTTGAAGTACGACAGGGAGTGCGGGTAGCAGGCAAGGCTGCTGACCGCGGCGGCGGCGGCGGCAACCCCGACCGCGGCCCGCCAGGCCGCCCTCCAGGGGCCGGCGTAGGCGCACACCCGGCCGGTCCAGACGAACAGGAACGGGAGGGCGGGCAGCACGTATCGGTAGTGGTGGCTAAATCCCGTCTCCGCGCTGACGAACCCGAACAGCAGCAGGCCGGGGGCCAACACGACCGCCTCGTCCGGCCACGCCCCGGGCTTCGAGGAGGCGAGGAACAGGCTGGCCGCCGCCATCGCCGCCAGGGCCAGCGTCCCCACCGGGGTCTTGACCGCCAGCGCGTACCCGTAGTAGTACCACCACCCCTCCCGCCGCCACTCCCCGCGGAGGTAGGACCGCAGCCCGAGTTCGAAGTCCCGCTTCTGGACGTCGATCCCCTCGACGTAGTTCCGGGGGAGCGGCACCGGCACGCCGGCCCATCGCGTGCCCGCGAACCGGTTGACCCGGAAGCCGTCCCCGTCCACGGTCAGCAGACGGCTGGTGAACCGGAGCCGGTCGAGCGGGAGGAACGAGTCCTCGTACCCGTACCCGGCGTTGAGGACGTGGACCCCGAGGCCGAGGGCGGCCGCGAGCTGGACCGCCTGTTTCGCCCACCCGCCGCCCCGCCGGCACGCCCGGTAGCCGGCCCACAGCAGCGGCCAGGCCGGCAGCAACAGGATCCAGCTCGACTTGCACAGCAGGGCGAGGCCGAGGGCCGCCCCGGCGGTCGCGGCACCCAGCCAGCCCGGCCGCCGCAGCCACCGCCAGAAGGCGTAGCCGGCGGCGACCCCCAGGGCCGCCCCGGCCGTGTCCGAGGTGACGATCTGGGCGTTGCCGAGTACCGTCGGGCAGACCACCCACAGGGCGGCCGCCAGGACCCCGGCCGGGCGGCCGTACAGGTCGCGGGCCCACAGGTAGCAGCACCACCCGCCGCAGATGGCGAACGGGAGGCACGCCCACCGGGCGTAGGTGAAGGACCGGACCGCCGGCTCGCCCCCGTCATCCACGTAGGCTTTTCCGAGGACGAACTCCGGCCGGTGCGGGGGGGTCGTGAAGAGCCGGCGGTCGGGGAGGGTGGCGCCCCCCACCCAGAGCGGGAAGGCCGCCGCCATCCGGGCCAGCGGGGGGTTGACCCGGTACAGGTCGAACGTCCCGGTCTGCCAGTGGTGCAGGCCGGATGCCAGGTGGCCGGGCTCGTCGACGCCCGGGCTGTGGCGGGCGGCCGACCAGGCCAGCAGCCCCGCCTGAAGGGTCAGCAGAGCCGCGACGACGACCGCCGGGCGGGTCATGTCGCACCCGCCCGCCGGGCCGCCGGCGGCCGCGGGCTGTCCCCCGTGCCGCCCCCGGCCCTAGTCGCCTCATCACCCGACCTCCCCGCGGGTGGCGGGAAGTGGGCGAACCGCCAGCGGACCAGGGTGGCGAAGGCCGGCCACACGTCCCGCCACCCGATCTTCTTCCCGTCCCGGGCCGTGCGGGGGGTGTAGGAGACCGGCACCTCGACGATCCCGACCCCGAGCCGGCAGAGCTTGGCGGTGATCTCCGGGCACAGCTCGAACCGCTCGGCTTCCAGGCACAGCCGTGGTACGAGTTCACGCCGTAGGGCCTTGTAGCCGGTGGCCTCGTCGGTCAGCCGGCGGCCGTACAGCAGCCGGACCGCGCCGTTGAGCAGCCAGACGGCGGCCCGGAACCGGTCCCACCCGGCCCGGCCGGCCGGGCCCAGGTACCGCGACCCGTACACCGCGTCCGCCTCCCCCCGCAGGATCGGCCCGACCAGCCGCGGGTAGTCGCCCGGGTCGTACTCCAGGTCGGCGTCCTGGACGAGGACCACCTCGCCGCGGGCGGCGGCCAGGCCGGTCCGGACCGCCGCCCCCTTGCCCCGGTTCCTCGGATGGCCGAGGACCCGGAAGCCCGGCCGGTCGCCCCACTCCCGGAGTAGCCCCGGGGTCCGGTCGGTGCTCCCGTCGTCCACCACGATCACCTCCCGGTCCGGGAACGGGTAGGGGGCGGCGGCCACCCGCCGCAGCAACTCCCCCACGGTCCGCTCTTCGTTGTACACTGGGACGATGACCGACAGGACGGGCACCGCCGGCGGCACCCCTGCGGGCGGGCCAGCCACGGCCGGGCGGGTCATCGGCGGTGGGGGCACGGGCCGGTCACTCCGGGGCGGGAACGGCCTCGCCGCCGGTCGGGGTCAGGAGGGCGCGGACGTAACCCGGGTCGGCGGAGTATGGGAGCCGCCGGACCGACCCGTCCGCCAGGGCGAAGTTTGCGGCCCCGGGGTGGGCGGACCCCCAGTTCTCCCGGAACGCCCGGTCGCGGTCCAGGTCGGTCGAGTCGCGGAACACCCGGTCGCCCATCCGGGCGGTGCCGCCCGACCCGCCGGTGAAGTACGGCTCATCCCAATACCACCCGGCCGAGTGGTAGCGGGTCGGGCTCATGGCCTTCTCGCCGACCAGGAGCGTGGAAGACATCCCGTCCGTCACGTCCGCGATGCGGCGGCAGACCGGGCGGTGCGGGACCAGCCCCTGGTTGGCCGCGTAGTCGGTCTTGGCCCAGGCCCACCCCCCGCCGCCGTACCGGGCGTAGTCGTCGTCCTCGGGTACGAGTGCCGCCGCCGGCCGGCGGGCCGGACAGCAGTAGACCGCCAGCGGGGTGCCCCACGCCCGCTGGGAGTACACCGCCTGCTGGTCCAGGAATGGCAGGATGGCGTAGGCCCAGGAACCGGTCTGGCTCCGCGGGCTGAGCCGCGGGTCCCCGACGCCCCAGAAGAACGGCAGCGGGACGCGGCGGTCCCAGGTGTAAACCCGGACGGGAACGCCCCCAGTCGAGGTGATCGTCTGGAACCCGTCCCAGCCGCCGTTACTCGGGAACGTGAGCTGCGCGTCATGGTGTGCGTGGAACGCCAGGCCGACCTGCTTGAGCTGGTTGATACACTGAAGCCGCACCGCCGCCGATCGGACCTGCTGGACCGCGGACAGGAGCAGCCCGGTCAAGACGGCGATGATCCCGATCACCACCACCAGTTCGACCAGTGTAAAGGCCCTCCGTCGGTACCAGACGTGTGATGGGAAGGGGGAGGACGCTGGCATAACCGTCCCCCAGCTATGGGCTGTTGGGCGTCGACGTGGGTCTCGGACTTTTGTCTCGCCCGAGTCGCCGCACGATCAGGAGTCCGAGCAGGAGTAGCGCAACTGAACCGAGCCCACCCCCGGCCCACAACCACCATCGGGGGCGCCGAACAACCTCACCAGTCACGTTCGGGAGCCGGAGCTTCGCCCGCTCGACGAGGGAGGGGAGGTCACTCGGCCGGATGGCCTCAGACCGGTCGAGTTCGAATCCGGGCGATAGTCCAGAGCGGAAGTAGATGACCGGCGTGCCGGCCGACGGCCGGTACGCGAAAGTTTCCGGCGTTGGCTTGAAATCGGGATCAACCGATTTGACTAAGGTCTCCCAAAAGAGGACGGTCGAGGTGCCATCCCCAACCGGGGACACCGTCACCACCCGGGTCGGAAAGAACCGGCCCTTCCCACAGTCCTTTGCCTCCGTCACCCAGGACTCGACCTCGAGTTGCAACGGAACGTTCGTACCCTCGGGCCGGGAGAGCCTCTGAACCCGGTACGGCAAGTATCCTCGGGCCGGGTCGTAGTCGACGACCCAGGCCGTTTGTCCGGACCGGGTGATGAACCGGGCCCGGACAGTCGGCCGGCCGTCG
Source organism: Gemmataceae bacterium (assembly GCA_019747685.1). Lineage (GTDB taxonomy): Bacteria > Planctomycetota > Planctomycetia > Gemmatales > Gemmataceae > Urbifossiella. The sequence continues at coordinate 18,957 of JAIEQN010000863.1, read as the reverse complement.
AGCGTCTGGACTCCCTCCCCTATCAGGTCAAACTGACCGGGGAGTCCGGCCATCCGGTCCGGGGTCATCTGGAGCCGCCAGTCGAACACCCCGGTCGCCAGCGGGTTGTTCGCCGCAGGAGAGGCGGGAAGGTCCGGAGTGTACACGTTGATGGCCATGCCGGCGTCATGCACCATCTCCTCGACGCCGTTCCACAGGTACGTACTCTGAACGCAGAAATCCCTTGCAAGTCGTACAAGCCCCGTACCGGCCAGCGGTTCGCCCTTGCGATTCTTATGACCTTCTTGAACAGATACGCCGCGGTTATCTAATCTAATGTTTGATCCATCTATAAATAGTACCGAATCGCAGGCACGGTCTACCGCCATCCGCCCTGTCTTGGCGTCCTCGGCCGAGGCCGCCGTCCCCTGGCGGGAGGTGAACTCGCATCGGAGGTGGTCGAACGCCCGCAGGTTCGCGCCGTAGCCAAGGGTAGCAGCCCGGGCCTCCACCGATGAATTGTCGTCGGACCCTGGAAGGCGACACACCCTGGTTAGAAAGACGCCCAAGGCCAGCATGGCTCGACGATTAATCATCTGAGAATACCAGTGCTGTCAAGTAATTACTATTGAATACAGTTTAAGGTTTTTAATACATTTGAACTATTAGTTGCACCATTGCTCCGGACCACCGAAGATTCCCTTCTTAACCCAGCAGGCGTCGTTTTTTAATACATCGTACCTGCATAGCTCGGTTAAGCAGTTGCCGAATTTGTAGACGGCGATCTCGGCGCAGTATACCTGACCTTTCCGGCATTTGAAGGTCTCACCGCCGCTCCCGGAGACTAGTTGACAATAACCATACGGGGAAAAGGACATCTGCTTAAGGTTGATCCCCGTGTACTGCTGGCCGTTTTTCGTACAGGTGTAATAATCAGGATCCGTGAAGGCCTTCTCACAGGTCCCGGTGCCGAAGCAGGAGTCGTACTCCCTGGAGCAGCAGTACGGCTCCTGCGGGGTGGGCGTACCATAGTAGCCTTCGTTGGGTCCCATCACGGACCCGATCACGAGCAGCCCGGCGACGAATCCCAGAACCCGGACGACCGTGTGGCGTACTCGCTTCATGATACCCTCCGTAAATGCTTCGTTAACTCAGCTCAGCCCCCGCGCCCTGTGTGGCCGCTGTTCAGCGGGCGATAACGGCGGCCACTTGCACTACGACGACCGGCTGGATTGGGTGATTGGTGGTGACCCGCAACTGGCCGGTGAATGACCGGATCAGCTCGACCGCCTTGGCACGGACGATCAGCCGCTGCTCGCCTACCGTCAAGCCGGAGCGGACCTCGACGCGGAGCGGGTCCGGCGCGCTAACGCCAACGATCGATAGCGGCTGCCCGTCCAGGCGGCTCATCACGACCTCTCGCGTCAATTCCTGCCCGTCCGGCTCAGTGCGGCTTAAGAATACCAGCGGGGGGACAACCCCGATCAGGGGCCGCACATGCCATGTGACTGCCGTGCGGGACTCGTTCCGTCGTCCATCAGGCCCGTAGCCCATCACCACGGTCGCCGAATGGGGGCCAGGCTCTGACCCTGCGGTCAACCGTAGGTAAACGGGCCGCCGCCCACGCACCAACTCAGGAGAGAGGCGATCAACCGCGGGCATCCCAACGCTCGCCGACACACCTTGCCCCTCGACCCCAACCCGCACCTCCCCCGACAGGTCGCTCTCGGCGACCCCGCAGAGGTCGAAGTTCACGACCTTCTCCGCCCGAGCATTCGGGTCGACCATCCCGAACGAAAGGTCGTCGTCGGGCGAGAACGCGGCCGGCTCGTGGATGTATGTTTCCGCCGTGTAGCTGCGGGCCCGCCCTGACTTGTCAAGCAGGCGGACCGTAAACTTTTGCGCCCCGGTGCGGCCGCCGATGTTGACGGCCAGTCGGAGCTGAGTCGATTCGCCCACGTCGATTTCGTGTTTATCGAGTTTTGCATGAGTGCAGCCGCACGATCTAAAAATTTCAATTATTGAAATGCGTTCCGACGTGTGGTTTTCCACAGGGATGTTGCACAGAAATTGCGTGTGGTGTTCGCGCAGGACCGGTGGGAACTCGAACCGCTGCATGACGGGCACGTCGGGGTTAGGGTTCCCCAACCCGTCGGATTCCGGAGCGGCTTGCGCCATATCTGGCCCGTCGGAGGTCGCGGCTTCCCAGGACCGGATCGCGAGGAGGCACCCTCCTCCGAACGCTGCGGCGGCCAAGAAATGGAGTAAGCCACGCATGACGAGGCCCCGGGCGAGGCTCAACCGTCCGCAAGATGTCTTGATGGTGAGCGGCCTCTAGTTTGGTGTCAAGAGGAAAAGCGAAAAAATCCCCGGCCCGTCGGGGCTTGGTTGTCCGCCGGGAGATCGCGTTGAGACGGCCGCATCGTGCGACTGCCCTATCTCGGCGTGAGCATGGCGGCCAGCCCGACGCCGGGCGACTTCCACCCGTCCGCCACGCTGGCCAGGTCCAGCCCGGCCGGGGAGAACGGGCCGACCAGCACCCGCTTGCCCGACGCCGGCACCTCCCGGCACCGCAGCCGGATTAGGTCGGCCCGCTCGCCGGTGGCCAGGAACCGCAGGATCAGGAACGTGACCACCACGCGGGCGGCCGGCACCCCCTCGTCCCGCGACAGCCGCTTCTCCTGGGCGGCGAACTCCTCACCCGGCCCGACCGGGGCCAGCCGGAGCCGCCGCCACTGGGGGATGTCCGCGTGCTTGGCGAACGGCAGCGGGCAGAACCAGGCCGACGGGCCGAACAGCTCCCGGTTCTTCAGCCGCAGGGCGGCGACGGACTGGCCGGGGTCCCAGAAGGTCTGCCAGCCGTCCCGGTCCGGCGGCGGCTTCGGCGTCTCGTAGGGCCGGGGCAGGCCGAACAGCTCATGCACCCTCCCGGGGTCGATCACCTCGTCGGGCGGGATCGGCACCGACTCGGAGGCCGGGACCGTCTTCGGAGCGGGCTTCTTGCGGGCCTTCGTCTTGGTCACGGCCGGGTCTCCTTCGGGGTGGCGGGTCTGGCACAGGCCGGGCCGGCGTGGTTGCCGCAGTTGGCGGCCCGGCAATGTTTTTCGCACAACATGCATCGCCGACAGATGCCGCCCCGCGAGCACGAGCACTGCATGGGCAGCACGCCCCGTCGACGGCAACACCAGCACGTCTTCATCTCGCACCTCCGGCCCCATTAGAGCGCATTTCCCCCGAATGCGCGACCTCCGTTGCGGCCCCGGCGGGTGGAATTCGCTGGATTTTCCAGGCTCCTACGCTGCCCGGCGGGTTCCGGTTGCGCGAACCCCCGTGGTGTGGCAGTCTCCGCCCGAGCAACGGCGGAGGGCGTCATGAGCGAAGGGAAGCGGTACGTCGGGGAGCGGACCCCGGACGGGTGCATGGTGACGGTCATCGACGCGGGCGGGGAGCGGCCGTTAGACCCCCGGTACGATCTGAGGAATCACAGTCCTGATGGTTATAACTTTGGTTATAACGGATCGGGGCCGAGCCAGTTGAGCCTCGCCCTCCTGGCCGACGCGCTGGGCGACGACGGGAAGGCCCAGGACCATTACCAGCGGTTCAAATCGCGGGTGGTCGCGCGGCTCGAAGGCAACTCGTGGGAACTCAGCCAAGCTGAGATCGTACGGGCCGTTGCTCAGATCGAAGCTGAGCGCGGGTGGTCGCGGTGATCGGCACCGATTACACCGGCGCGGTTTCGCTCCTGATGGCGAAGGGCAGGCACACGCTGATCGATGCGGCTGACCTCCCAGCCGTGGAAGCCCGGAAGTGGTTCACGAACCCTTACGGGTACGCCGTGAGCACTCCGCGGACCACTGAGGGGTCGCGCAGCCCCATCTACCTGCATCGCCTCCTGCTCGACGCGCCGAAGGGGTCGCTCGTCGACCACATCAACGACGACCCGCTCGACAACCGGCGGTCGAACCTCCGCGTCTGTACCGCATCCGAGAACGTGGCCAACGGCCGGAAGGCACGGGGCAAGAGTAGCCGCTTCAAGGGCGTGTCGTTCCACAAGCGGCACAAGCGATGGCGGGCCTACATCACCGTGCATCAGCAGGAGCAACATCTCGGCTGGTTCGGGGACGAGGAGGCCGCCGCGCTCGCCTACAACCGGGCGGCGGTCCGCCTGTTTGGCGAGTTCGCCCGGCTGAACCGCGTTGAGGGCGACCGGTTCGAGCTGACCGAGGCCGACATCCGGAAGACGGTGGCCGCCCTGGAGGCGGAACGCGGGCGGGGGCGATAAGGCCCTCCCGCACCGATCCCACGAATCGCACCGATTGCGCTTGTGGCGCGAATTCTCGCCGGTTACGATCAGGCGTCGCCCTGACGCCCGTGTGGGCCAATGCGCCCACCGCACCCAGACGGAGGACAGCAATGTCCCGGACGGCACTCGCCGCCCCCGCCCTCCTCTGGCTGACCCTTACGTGCCCTGCTGCCGACGAGACGAAGGAAGACCGCGTCAAGGCCACCCTGGACAAGGCGAAGGCCGCCCACGCGAAGGCCGTGGACGACGCCGGCAAGAAGCTCTCGGCCCGGTTCGAAGCCGAGCTGAAGGCCCTCGACCGGAACAAGAAGCTGCCCATCGAGCAGCGGCTCGCCCGGATCGAGGCCCTGGAGGAGGAGCAGAAGGGGTTCGACGACGCCGGGCTGATCCCGTGGTCCGAGCCGATGCGGGCGGCGTCCGCCAAGTACATCGCGTCCGTCAAGGCGGCGAACGACGAGGTCCGCAAGGTGTACACGCCGCTGATCGAGAAGCACCTGAAGGAGGACAAGAAGCGGGCGGCGGCCCTGCGGGACGAGATGCTCGAGGCCATCGCGCCGAAGGTCGTCGCCAACTGGCAGTTCAACGTCGGCGGCGGCGCCCGCGGGCTGCTGAAGCTGCTGTCGGACGGGAGCGTCAACGAGCCGAGGAGTGCCGCCACCTGGGAGATCCGGTCCGATCTCAGGTTGCTGGTCAAGTGGCCCGCCCCCGGGACCCGCGAGGGCTACTGGCTCGACCTCATGACCATGTCCCAGGACGGGATGGCCGGGGCCGGTGCCAACCAGATCGGCACCGGGGTGTCGGTGAAGCGGGAGCGGAAGGGGACCGGGGCGGCGGGTGCGGCCGGTCCGTAGCTGCCCCCCAGAGACGGCAAAAGGGCCCGGCAGCTCTCGCCGCCGGGCCTGCGTCATTCAGTAATTCTTCCCCCTGCCTCCATTCCGTCGCCGTCAGCGGTATGTCGGTCGGGGGTATACGGTCCGCGAGGACGCCCCCGACCGACGTGCCGCGAAGGCGGCGGGGCTGGGGCGGGCTTGTCCTTCCCCAGGTCATTCCTGAGCCGGAGGCGGGAGTCGGGTCGGGGGGTGCTCCCGCTACCGGCTGGTGCCGGTGACGGCTTGCAGCACGCAGATGCCGACCAGGGCCCCGATGCAGCAGATCGCCACGCCCTTGAACGCCATCTTGGTGGCCTCCGTGTTCCGGGCCATCGGCTCGAACAGGTCCGGCTTGAAGTAGAACGCCTTGTTCCGGCGGCTGGCGAGGGTGGTCCTCACCGCTCCGCCCCGCTGCACGCGCACCACGCCCTCAGCGAGTAAAGCCCGACCAGGGCCCCGAGGCTGACGGTGGCCACGGCCACGAACGGGAAGTCGTGGTCGTCCAGCACCCGCCGGGCCCACGTCTTCCGCTCGGGCGGCGGGGTCAGGGTGACGGCCGGGGCGTCGGTGTCGATCTCGGTCATGGGTCAAGCGGCAGGTGGGTGGCCGCCCCCGTTTACACTGCACCGGCCTTCGCGTCCAGCTTCCCGAGCAACTCCAGGATCTCCGCCTCGTTCGCCTCGAAGCGGGCCGACGCCGCCTTGACGGCATCCGGGTCCTTGCGCTTCAGCGCGTCCAGCGTCTCGTCGTAGATGTCCTTGGCGATCTGCACGCCCTTGATGGCCGCCGGAATCAGGGTGAACAGGTTGATGTAGAAGCGGTCTTTCCAATCGAAGTCCATAAATCACTCCCTTCCCGTCGAGCGGTTCAAGTTCGCAATCGCGTTCTCCAGGACGGTGAGCGACAGGTCGTAGTACGGGCTGTCCCCGGTCTCGAAGACCTTGCTGGCTTCGGCCTTCGCCTTGGTCAGCACGGCCAGCCCGTCGCGGATCCCGTCACGGTGCCCATAGCATGGATCGGACGGCTCCTGCTTCAGGCACTCGGCCAGGTAGCCCTTGGTGAACTCCATCGCCGCGTTGCCGGTCTGCAAGGCCACAAGGTAGCGGTCGGCGGGGGAGTCGAGGTGCCCGCACGCGGTCAGCGCGAGCAAGGGCAGGGTGAGTAGCAGTCTCTTCATGGGCGGTCTCCTTGTTGGGTGAATCAGTTGCGGGTCAGGGCGAAGCCCATCGGCACCCGCTCGCGGTGCAGCTCGTTGCCGTCGGCGTCGAGTAGGCCGCTGAACGTGTCCGGCTCCTGCTCCATGACCGTCAGGCTGGCCGGGCCGCCGTCGCCCGGCTCCCAGGCCGCGTCGCTCCAGCGCCAGTGGTAGTCGTCATCGGCCCTCGGGCGGCGGGGCGGCTTCGGGGTGTACGTCTTCATGCGGTCCTCCTTCGATCAAGTTCGGCCGGACGGCGCGAGAGACCTCGACCGTCCTCCTCATCTGCTGCCGGAGGTGGTGGTCCTCTTCCGGGCTCAGCAGGCGGACGACGACCGGAGATACACGCTCCACGACCTGGCCAGTCAGTCGGCTTACTTCCTTGCTTTCCAAGGCAGTTTGACCGGCTTCGGCGGGATCACCGTCTCGGTCGCCTTGACCCGGCTGGTGATCGCCTTCCACCCGAAAAAGATGGATGCGGTGTCGAACAGCACCGGCAGCCCGGCGTCGATCAGGAAGCGGACCTTTTCGATGTCGAGGGCTTTCCCCGTGAGTTCGCAGCCGATGGCGACGGCCTGGATCAGGATGACGGCGGCGGCGTTGCGGATCGTCTTCGACTTAGACCAGTGGATGGGCTGGGGCATGGCGGTGGCTCCTTCTCGGGTGGGGTGTGGCGGTAGACGATCCGCTCGCGTGAGTCCTGGCCGCCGCAGACGGGGCACGGGACGCGGCGGCGGGGGTAGTCGGCGCGGGCGATGAACGGCCAGCGGTGGCCGCAGCAGAGGCACGTGGCGATGCCGGAGAGGTGGGGGACCGTCGCCCACGCGAACGGGATGACGGTGGCGGCGGTCACGCGGGCGTCAGGAACAGCTCGCGCTCGGCGGTGCGGCGTTTCACCAGGCCTGGGAGCTTCCGCTTCTGGCCGTTGACCGTGGCGAACACCCAGCGGGGGAACTCGTCGGCGGCCTCGGCGTACCGGCCCTGGTTGACCAGGTCCTTGAGCGTGCTCACCCGGAGCTTGGTCTCGCCCAGGTTGAAGCAGAACGACACGAGGGCGGAGAACTGGTTGTCGTTCAGGACCTTGGTGACCTGGCGGCGGACCGCCCGCTCGGCGGCGGCCACGTCCTGGAGGAGCAGCCGCTCGGCCGTCTCCTCGGTGATTCGGTCGCCCCGCTTGACGCCTTGGGCGTGACCAAACCCTACGGTCCAGAGGCCCGCCGGGCAGAGGTACGCCTCCAGCCGCAAGCCCTCGAAGTCCCTGATGAGTTGAAGTCCCGCCTCGGTGGTGCTGGGCTGCCGGGTCAATGGCTGACGCCCAGCTTGTCGTACAGCCACGTCCCGACCGTCCACAGGCCGCAGCCGATGGCCGCGATGGCGGCGGTACAGAAGCTGCCGAAGGCGATGGCCAGCTTGAGCCCGCCCCGCACCTGGTTCAGGGCCGTGGTCAGCTCCTTGATCGCGTCCTTGGCCTCCTCCAGCTCCTTCGTCAGGTTCTCCATCTGGACCTCGAGCCGGGCGACCCGCTCGTACCCTTCCTTCGTGTGCGGCATTATCACCCCATCCCCCTTGCTGGTTAATCAAATCCTTATTGGTTCTTTACGCGGGCGGGTGTAGGACGGTGGCAGTTCCCCCCGGAACCCCGCCGTCGGCCTCCCCCCTTGGCCGCGTGAGACGGCCCGATCCTTGCCACCGGCGACGGTCCCTGTTGGGCCGCCGGTGGATTTCCCCCCGCTTACGACAGCCTGGTCGCCCGGAGCCAGCACAGCCCGCCCTTGAGCGTCACCGCCGACCCGGCCACCTCGGACAGGAACCGGAGCTGGGCGGCCCCGCCGGTCCCGCCGGTGGCCACCGCCCCGAACACGTGGACGGCCACGTTGGCGTTGGCCACGTTGACGCTGGCGGCCCAGAAGTTGGTGCCGCCGTCCGCGTAGGAGTCGGCGACCGCGACCCCCCCGCCGCTGGACGGGCCGAGCCCGGTCAGGGACACGGCCGCCCCGGCCGGCACGTCCAAGGCCAGCCCGTACCCGGTGGAGGTGGCGGCCGACTGGAGGGTGAGCAGCCCGTGGACGGCGTAGGCGGCGTTGGCCGCCAGGGTCAGGGCCAGCCCGGTGGCGTCGGCCAGGGTCTGGGTGCTGTTCGCCACGTCGGCCGGCAGCACCGCGTCCTGGACGCTGGCCAGCATCCCGAGGGCGGCCCGGTAGTTGGTGCCCCCGCGGTTGACCGGGACCTGGTCGGCCGCCTGGATCGCCCCGCCGTCGGCCAGGCCGCTGATCTTCGTCCCCGCCATCTAGGCCTCCTTCAGCAGTTGGGTGTTGTCCTCCAGGAGCAGGTCGGTGCCGTCTTCGAGCAGGACCGGGCTCGCGGCCCCGGCCGGGGCGGGGGGGCGGTCGAACAGGAGCAGCATCAGTTGAACCGCACCACTTCCCACGCGGGCACCCCGGTGACGCTGCCCGAGCTGGCGAGCCCGCGTTGGCAGCGGACCGTGTCCGGGTCGAGCAGCTCGGCGGTGTGGAGGCTGGTGTTGAAGTTGTTGGTCACGTTGGACGAGTGCCCGCCGAAGTTGACGAACGCGCGGGCGGTCTCGACGGCGGTGACGGTCGAGTCGGCGGAGACGGCCCCGGTCAGCGTGGTGCTGCCCCGCTGGATGCTGTGGATCAGGGCGGCGGCGAACTCGACCACGGTGAAGGCGGCGGTGCGGCTGGTGGCCCCGGTCCCGCCCCGCGTGACGGTCACGGTCGTGGAATTGGTGAGCGACAGGCGGCTCAGGTTGTCGGTCATGCCGGTCGCGGCCCCGAGGCAGCCGTTGTAAATGACCAGGCTGCGGGTGGTGTCTACGCTGGTGATCGTCTTGGTCGGGGCGGTGGCGGCCGTGGAGTCGGTCAGCGTGTAGGCGTTGACGCTGGTGGTGGCCCCTGACGCCCACTGGACGACGCAGAAGGAGGCGATGCGGGTAGCGGTGCTGGTGGCGGATGTGGCCGCCGTGACCGTGGTCGCGTCGGTCAGTGTCACCGTCATCAGGTGCTGCTCGGCGGTGCCCGAGCTGTTGCTCGTGGTGGTCGAGCCGAGGTAGAAGACGGTGGAGCGGGTCACGTCCACGCTGGCGACCGTGGCGGTGTTCGAGCTGGCCCCGGAGCCGATGCTGACGGTGCCGTACTCGACCGAATCAACGACGCTCGCCTGGAACTCCACCAGATACGCCTTGACCGTGATGCCGTTGGTGCCGGAGCTGGCGGCGCGGGTGGCCGTCACCGTCGTGGCGTCGGTGAGCGTCAGGCGGGCGGTGGTGCGGTCGGGGGCGAGCGACGTGTTGTCGGTGAGCTGGCCGTCCCAGAAGATGACCGACCGGGTGGTGCTGACGCTCGTCACCGTCTGCGTGGCGCTCGTCGAGCCCGCCGGGATGGTGATCGAGACCGCCTGGACGCTGCGGACGTAGGGGCTGGCGGCGAGCCTGGCGTAGGGGCTGCCGTCGCCCCACTTGGGCAGGTCGTAGCACTTGTTGCCGTCGGCGTCGGCCCAGGTGATGAGGCACGAGAGCTGCGGCACGTTCAGCCCGTTCAGGTCCGGCATGTTGGTCGGGATGTTGGCCGCCACCTCGCTGCTGCCGGGCGGAATCGTGTAGCTGGCGGAGGTAGCCAGGGCGATGGGCAGGGCGTTCCACCGCCACTGGTAGGATGGGGTGTAGCCCGCCGGGGCGGGGGCCGGGGTGACGGTGACCGCCAACCCGTCCTGGGCGGTGCCCGAGACCGAGGAGGCGGTCGCCGGGAGCCTCGGCAGCGACGCCTGCTCGACGGTGCCGACGAAGTCGAACGTCGCGTACTTGGTGCCGGGGTCGGAGCCGGTCACGCCCGCGCCGACGTTCGGCGACTGGTTGGTGTTGGCCACCGCCAGGCTGTACCCGCACAGGCCGGCGGCGTTGAGCGTCTGGCGGAAGAATTTCGTGCAGTAGGCGACCGTGTTGTAGAGGTACTCCAAGTCCTGCCGCGTTTGCGGGCCGGTGGAGGACAGGATCATGCCCGAGTAGGAGCGGAGGAACCACCCGTCCTGGATCGAGACGTTGGTGATGCCGAAGGCGTTGGCGATGCCGGCCGCGAACACGTTGGCGGCGTTGGCGTTTCCGTCCGGGAGGCGGGAGTAGGGGACGAACACGTTGCGGACGGTGCCGTTGTACCCGCCGATCCCGAACCCGAAGTAGCCGCCGACGGCGTACAGGTTCTCGGCCAGGTAGTCGTCCAGCCCGGCGATCACCAGCCCGCCCTTGAGGCTGCTGCCGACCACGCCCCGCCGCATGACGCCGTCGTGGATCCACATGTCGTGCGAGCGGTCGCCGGACACCCCTTCTTCCGTCACCTGGGCGTTGTCGGCCGCGCCCCCCTCAGGGGTGCAGAAGTCGAAGAAGCCGAGTTCGGAGTCCTCGTTCTCGTTGGCGTAGAAGCTGTCGCCGGAGATGCGGAGGGTGACCGGCCAGCGGAGGGTGAAGCTGCCGCCCTTGGTGTTGATGAAGAAGCCCTGGGCGTTGGCGTCGTCGGTGTTGTCCGACAGGGTAATCCGCTTGGCCACGAGCGGGGTGCCCGCCGTGTTGCCGATGCTGAACGGGCGGAACCCGCCCATGATGTGCAGGTCCTGGACGACGACGTTGGTGCAGGAGCCGAGCGCGCCGTCCGTGGACTGCCGCTGCTGCTCGAAGACGCTGGTCGAGGTGCCCTGGGTGGTGCCGCCGACGGTCTTGTTGAACTGGTAGGTGCGGGCGTTGCGGCCGTCGATGACCGGCTGGGCTTGAGATGGGTCGCCGTACGCCCGGTAGGTGCGGCTGTTGAGGGCCGCCAGCACGCGGTCTGGGAAGGTCGAGCCCCGCTTGAAGCAGTGGGTGCCGCTCGACTGGTTGGCGGCGCCGTCCCACTGGTAGGGCGTGTTCCGCTTCGGGGTGCTCGGGGTCTTGCCGTCGTTGGCGTCGTTGCCGTCGTCGGCGTAGAAGCGGTAGGAGCCGGCCCCGGTTTCCGTGCCGCTCACCACGGTGATCGTGAAGGCGAAGCTGCCCAGGTCCGAGACCACCAGGTTGATGCTGCGGGTTCCGGCCGCCGTGATCAGGGTGTCGTCGCTGATCGTGATCACGCCGGTGGTGCTGTTCACGGCAAACCCGGCGGTGCCGGTGCCGGTGAGGGTGAAGGTGCGGCCCGTCGCGGGCTCAACGAGCGTGCCGAGCGTGGTGCCCGTGGCCATCGTCAGGTCCACGATGATGTCGTTGAAGTAGCCCCACTTGTCCGAGACGCGGGGGTCGGCGTAGTTGGCCGCCGTGAGCGGCACGTAGAGCGCCACGTCGTCGGCGTCGTAGTCCCAGGCCATCCACGGCTGGCGGCTGAGCCAGTCGGCTAACTGGAGGGAGGGGCCGGAGGCGGCGGGGCCGTCGAAGAGGAGGAGCATTAATCGACCTCGCGGACCGCGAGCTTGGCGGCGGTCCCGGCGGCCTCGCTGCTGCCGGAGACGACCTTCAGGAACTGGATGCCCGCCAGGTCCGAGGGCCGGATGCGGCAGAAGCTGGAGGCCGAGACGGTGTAGCTGATCGCCGTGCCGGTGTCGTCCTTGACGGCCACGTAGGTGCCGTCGGGGGTGTCGCAGGCGGTGAACGAGACGGCGGTGCCGGCGAACCCGGACGGCAGGTACAGGCCGCAGATCGTCTGCCCGGCGAGGGCGACGGCCTTGGAGGTGGTCCCGGCGGCCGGCCAGGTGACGTGCGGGTGGGAGATTCCTTTGGCGGACATGGTGCCTCCTTGCGGGCGGTTAGAGTTCGGCCGAGGCCGTCAGGTGGCCCTCGACGTGGCAGTCGGCGCTGGACCCGGTGGTGGCGTCGAGCACCACCGACCGCTCGCCGGCGGACTGGACGGTGGCGGAAATGTTCCCGGCGGCCACCCGGTCGCGGACGTTGTTCACGGTGCCGTCGGTCGAGTAGAAGGCGAAGGTGCCGGTGGTGCGGAGCGAGACGGGGAGCGAGACGGTCTGCCGCAGGGCGTGGGCCGAGGCCGAGGTGCCGGACATGCGGAACTGGAACGCCCCGGCCGAGTCGGTGCCGACGTTGGCGCCGGGGGCGGTGCCCTGGTTGTAGGTCTTGAAGAAGTACCGCTGGCACCTCGCCAGCTCCTGCTGGACGCTACGGCTGTCGAACTTGGTGTCGGCCGGGCCGGGCTCCAACTGGACGAGGGCCAGCCGGAAGTCGGTCGCCCCGGTGTTCACCCCGTTGACCTGGCTGAGCCCGGCGTAGTAGCTGCCGGTCTGCCACACCCCGGCCAGGGCCTGGTAGGTACTGCCGGCGGCGAGGGCCCAGAACACCTCCAGCCCGAGCCCGGTGGCGTAGTCCCAGGTGCCGCCGGTCGGGCTGGCGGTCACGGTGACCGTCTTTCGCTCCCAGGTGGCGGTGGTGTTGACGTCGTAGCTCCCGACGTAGGTGCGGTCGGACCCGCTGTTGCGGCAGGCCACGCTGTAGGTGCCGGTGGCGGTGGCCTTCACCCAGAACGAGATCGTGAACGACCGCTGGGCGGCGGCGGTGAACACGTACCCCTCGATGCGTTGGGCGATGCCGCAGAAGTCCCCGGCGGCGATGGCCGTGTCCGGGGTGGTGAGGTTGAGCCGCAGCGAGTGGGTGACCAGCCGCCCGGCCTGGCCCACGGTCGGCACGTCGGTGTCGCGGGTGATCGTGTGGACCGTCGCCCCGCTCTTCAGGTAGATCCACCGGTCGGCGGTGTACTGGGTGGTGGCGGCGGCCGCGAAGGTGGTGCCCCGCTGCCACGGGTTGGTGCCGAAGTCGCCGCCGATGAGCAGGTTCTTGTCCATCCCGTAGGGGCTGATCGCGCCCTCGGTGGTCGAGACCTTGTTGAAGCCCTCGACGTTCTTGGAGCTGTCCACGACGACCGCCTTGCTCGCGGTGACCGTCCCGGCGGTGACGACCGCCAGCCGGTTCAGCTCGGTGCCGGTGGCGGTCAGGCCGGTGGTGACGGGCACCGGGTAGACGGGATCGACGTCGCGGATCAGGGTGCCGGTGGCGGTCTGGACGTAGAGCCGCAGCGCGTACACCACGTCGCAGTAGAACTTGGCCTCGCCGTTGGCGTCGCAGGTGAGCGGGTTGCTGGCGGGGACAGAAAGGGCGGCGTCGGTGTAGATCGTGACCGGGTTGGTGGTGCCGCTCTGGTAGACGGTGACGGTGGCACCGGAAGCGGGTGCCCCGTTGTAGAACCACTGGGAGAGGGGGGTCGAGTACGTTGCCATAAGCCTCCGTCAGGTCACTTTGTCTTCGAGCAGGGCGTACACCTCCGCCGCCGTGCGCGGGCGTTTGCCGTCGTAGAAGATGGGCCGGTTGGCGTTCACCTTTTTCCGGGGGAACATGAGGATCGCCTGCCGGGGGGAGTCCTTGGCCTTGATGAGCTTGGCGGCGTCGCCCGCGCCGAGGACGTGGGCGGCGTACAGGTCAGCGTCCGACGGTTGGCGTCCGGTCTGCTTGGCCAGAATGCGGGCGTTGTCGGCGGTGAGCTTTTCGGCCAGCTTCTTCTGGGCCTCGGGCTTGTGCTTGTCGGCGAGCGTGACGCCGGTCTCCTTGCCCCAACGGGCGACAGCCAGCTTCCAGGTGCCGTCGGTGAACTGCATCAGCCCGCTCGCCGAGCTGGTCTTGCTCTTGGCGTCCGGGTTGCCGCTGCTTTCCGCTTGGGCGATCCGGTCCATCAGTGGCGGGGCGGCTTTCGTCTCCGGCTTCGGTTGGGACTGCGGCTTGCGCGCGGGCACTGTCGGGATCGGCTCCGGTTGCTCCGTCTCGGTCATCCCCTTGGTCATCCCCTTGGCCGTCTCGGTGGCCAGCACGCGGGCGGTCTTAGCGGGTACCGTAGGCTTGGCCTCCCCCTTCCGCATGGTGGCGGCGATCCGCTCGGGGTCGGGGGCGAAGGTGAGTTCGGCCTGGGCCTGGCGGACGCGGCGCTGGAGCGGGGCAGTCACCCGGTCGAGGGCGGTCAGCGGGTTCAGGTTGGTGTCGAAGCCCAGCCCGGTCTCGGCGTTCATCTGCTTGGTGGTAACGCCGTTCAGGTTCGTGTCGCTGCCGCCGAACTTGCCCGACACCTTCTCCAGGTTGGCCAGGTAGGACTCGAACTCCCGGCGCAAGCCTTCGGGCAGCTTGCGGAGGAACTCCTGCTGCTTCTCCAGCGAGCCGAAGAAATCGTTCAGGGCGGTCTTCACGCTGGAGCCTTGAGCGTGCTTGAAAGCGGTCTCCACGTCCCGCATGGCCATGTCACGCTTCGCGGAATTCTTGGCGGTCTCGTACACCTCCCCGCCCGCCCACTCCAGCGAGTCGTTGAGCATCTTCCGGTAGCCGGACACCACCTCGTTGACGATGTCCTGGTCGGTGGTCTGGGAGTTCTCCTTGAACAGGTCGTCGAGCTGCTGCTTGGCGGTATCAGCCGCCTCGAACCCGCCCCTCTGCTTCGCGGTCGAAATGATGCGCTTGATTCGATTCAGAACTGCGGTTGGCAACTCCCCGGCCCGCTCGGCGATGTCCTCCTCGATGGCGGCAAGAGTGAACGGCACATCCTTGGCGGTGGCCGAAGGGCCTGCGGGATGTCGGGCCATCGCCGGGATCGCCCGGGAGGGGTCGAGGAGCGCGAGCTGGTCGCCGGTCTGGCCATTATCCCAAACGTTCTTGAATAGTACGGACGCTAGGCCGCCCTTCTGCGCTTCTTCTATTGCCCGAGCCTGGGCGTCGGGGTCGAACTTCTTGCCCTTGAAATCGACGGTCATCTGCCGCCCCGGGTCCACGGAGTGCGGCATCACATTCGGGCCGGATTCCCAAAATTCCGGAGACTTGTTCGTCTTGCCCTCCCACCTGAGACGATCCCAGCGATGGTCGCGGGCCAGTTGGGCGAACCCTGCGGCCTCGTCAGGGTTTCGGGTAAACCAGACTGCCCTCTCGCCCTTGGTGCCGGACCGCGTGCCCGCTCGGTCTAAATCGAATTGGCGCACGTCGTCAGCGGTTCCGTGGAACCATCCTTTCTCGAACGGAGTAGGCGTCGGGGTGTCGGCCAGCTCGGCGGCCTGCGTGTAGAGGTAATTCGTCTCGTCCGGCTGGGCGGTGGCGCGGGCCTTAGCGATGACCGACTCGGAAATCTTCCTCGGCTGCTCCTTGAGCTTCTCGGCCATGGTGCGACCGGCACGTCCACCGCCCTGCAACAGGTTCTTCTCGCGGGCCATCAGCGCGCCCGATTCGAGCATCTGGCCGAGGGTGCCGCCGTCGATCCCCTGGGCCTGGAAGTCGGCCAGGATGTTCGCCACCTCGCCCGGTGCGTACCCCTGCTCCCGCAGCACGTTGGCCACGTTCTTGTAGGCGACGGATTCCGCCGCCCGGTCGGAACCCATGAAGGCCAGCGTGCGGGCGAGCCCGCCTTGCGTCAGGTCGGTCCCTTTGCGGATTCCGGCCCCGGCCACGGGCAATGCTCCGCCGAGGCCTGCCCCGGCAGCTCCGCCGATAGCAGCATTTCCGAGGTTGGTGAATATCGTGCTGTCGGCATCCCCGGTGCTCTCGGTCAGTCCGGTGAGCGCGCCAGAAAGCCCACCCACCTTGGCCGTCTGCTTGGCCGCTTCCATGACGGTGCGCGCCTTGTTCGCCGCGTTCACGCTGCCGCCCACGGGGATCAGGTTGCGAAAATCGCCCACCATGTTGCCGACGAACCCGGCGGCACCCGTTCCGGCGTCGCGGCGGTCGGCCTCGCGCTGGGCCTCGGCGAGGATTTCACGCCCACGCTGGTCCAGCAGCCGGTTGCCGGAGAGGTTGTCGGCGAACTCGGTCATCCCGAGCATGGTCCGCCCGGCCTGCGTCTTGATCCCGGTGCCGAGCTGCTCGTACCACGGGGCTTCTTCGTTGGCCTTCTTGCGGGCGGCGTCCTCGGCGGCGAGCTTCCGGCTGGCCATCGACTGCTCGGCTTGTTCGCGGGCACCCGGCATCTTGGGCGAGCCCATGTTGGCGCGGGCGTAGGCGAGCACCTGGTCCTGGGACGCGCCGTCGGGGGCGGTGATCTCGAAGGTGCCGCCGTCGGGGGATTTGATGCGGTACTTGGCCATCAGTCGATCCGCTCGATGGACCAGCCCGCCGCGTCACCGCCGCCGGTCGGGTCGATGCCGCCCCGGCCCCGCGTGGACATCTGGATTTGGGCGCGAAGCACGTTCTCCAGGTTGGTCAGCTTGTCGGTCAGGGTGCCGGCGTCGTCGCGGATGGTGACGCGGAAGCGGTTGGCGTAATCCTCGGCCTCGCTGGCGGGCATGCCCGCGCCGGTCAGCATCCGCTGGAGGGCGTCGGCCCCGTCGGCGATGCGGCGTTGGATTCGGCCGGACGTTCCGAACCCCGCCGCCCCCTGGAGGTAGTCGAGCGGCCCGGTCGCCGCCCCGGTCGCCGCCTGCCGCTTCAGCTCGTCGGCCTCGCCGAGGAACTTCTGGGCGAGCCCCAGGCGGGCGGAGAGTTCGGAGGAGATTTGCGTCGCCGGGCCTCCCGGGATCGGCTCCAGGGACTGCCCGTCGGCGGCCCAGCGGAAGCCGGTCGGCGGCTTGCCCCGCTGGTTACCGGACGTGAGGTTGTTCCGCTCCCGCTGGATGTCGAGGTACTCCCGCTGGTACGGGGTGATGGCCATCGGCATGGCGTGGGGGTCGGACTTCTTCCCGAACGACGGATCGACGCCGGGGATCAGTCCGGCCTGCCCGGTCGATGGGTTCATCCGGTAGCCGGGCGGAAGGTCGGGCTTCTGAAGGCTCAGCACGTCCTTGAACGGCACCTGGCTGTAGGCCAGCGCCTTGATCGTCTCCGGGGTGGCGTCGGTGAGCTGGAGCGTCGGGTCGTACCGCTGGGCCATCGGCACCAGCGTCTTGATGAGTTCCTGCTGCTTGGCCGGGTCTTGTTCTTGCAGCACGCCGGTCAGCATGGAGACGGCCATCTGCCGCCGCTTGCTCTGGCCCTCTTGTTGGGCGTTCTGCATGTCGAACGCGCGGGCCTGCATCTGCTGGCGGGTGGCGGCGGCCTGGAGGGCCTGCTGCTCCCGCTGGAGGCGGCGGGCCTCGGCCTCGTTGGCGTAGTCGAGCGGGGTGCGGACCTCGCCGAGGGGCTGGAAGAGGGAGTTGCTGATCCCCATCGGCGGCTACGCGAACGCGCCCAGGGCGAGGCCCAGGTACTGGTTGCGGCGGTTGGCCTTGGCGGTCTTCTGGTTGCCGTAAGCCTGGGCCCCGCCGAGCGTCAGGTTGGCCTGGGAGTCGGCGGCGTTCATCCCGATCTGAGACTGCGCGCCCGCCGCCCCGTAGCCGGTGTTGGCGATGCCGGAGAGCCGCTTCAGGTAGTCGTCGAAATACTGGTTGGCGAGGCCGGTGCCGTACTTCTGCACGGCCTGGGCTTGGTTGCCGGAGAGCAGCATGCCCCGGCGGGCGGCGGAGGCATCCAAGGCCCCGATGCCCTGGTCGCGGGCGAAGGTGTAGCCGGGGTCGATCTGGAAGTCGTGCATGGCCTGGGCGGCGGCTTCTTCCCCGTTCAGGCCGGAGAGCGATGCCAATCGGCCCTGGGCGGCGGTGCCGGACGTGTAATACGGGTCGTAGAGGGCGGAGGCCTCGTCGGCGGCCCGCCCGATATCGCCGGAGGCCGTGCGGGCGGCGTTCTGGATGGCCTCGTAGCCCCCCTCGTTGTCGCCGCCGAGCATCTCGGCCAGCCCGAACTTCAGCCCGCCCTTGAGCAGGTTGTCCGTCGAAAACGCCTTGTCCACGGCCCCTGTTGCCTTCTTCGTGAGCCAGTCAAGCGGGCCGGTGGATTCCGCAGAGCCGGAGGCCGCCGGGAGCATGCCCCCGGCGATGCCGGAGCCGCCGGACGCGGCCGGGAACGACATCCCGCCTGCGGTCGCGGGCACGGACATGCCCCCGGCGGCGGGTGCGGAGGACGCGAAGCCGTCGGTCAGCCCAGAGGTGAGGTCGGAAAAGCCGGAATTGATGAAAGAGCCGCCACCGTCAGCGAAGTAGCCGGGGCCGCTGATGGCCCCCGCCAGACCGCCGAGGCCCGTGCCGAGTAGGACGTTGCCGCGTGAGGCTTTGGCTCCCAGCGCCCCGCCGACGGCCCCGCCGAGCGGTCCGCCCAGAAATGCCCCGGCGGCGGGCAGGGCGAACGACGCGATCTTCCCGAACAGGTCCACGTCGCGGTTCTTCTCACCCCACTTCATCGGGCTGGCGGCGTGCTTCTCCCGCTCGTAGGCGTTGAATTCGCTGCCGAGCCCCGCTCGGATGGCCTGGTTGGCGATGGGGTTGAGGCGGGCGCGTTCGGCGTCCATCCGGATCAACGCCTCCGTCGCCTGCGGGGTGGACCAGAAGTCGTCGGGGTTGCCGGTCCAGGAGCCGTATTGTTCCATGACGGGGGCGTTGAGGGCCGCCAGGTCGGCGTAGTAGGCGTCGAGCTGCCGTTGGATGTCCGCCCACGCGGCCCTTTGGGCGGCGGTCATGTCTTGCGTCGCTACGGCCATGCGGTCCTCTCGCTAACTCTCGGTGTTCATTTTACAGGCTGTGACACAACCGACGGTGCTACAAAACGCCGTCGTTCAGGATGCGGAAGCAGATGACGCTGGCGGCCA
>JAIEQN010000237.1 GCA_019747685.1 Gemmataceae bacterium | reverse complement strand
GGGGTGAAGCGGGCGGCGTTCGCCAACCGGGCGGTCCAGGTGCCGAACGACCTGGCCGAGATCGTCAAGGCGATCGAACTCTATGCGTAGCCGGAGCCGGCGGGCGGCCCGATCGTTGGTGTGGGGCGTTCTGGGTCTGGTCCCGGTTCTGGTCGCCCTCGTCTTGCTGCTATCGTGGTGGTGGGGCTGGTGATCTCCTACCCATGCCGGAGGGCGGCCGTGCCCACTCTGACGATCGACGTGCGGGAGTTGCCGGGGCGGCTGGCCGAGTTGATGGCTGCTGGGGCCGAGGTCGTGGTCACCGACGGCCCGGCCACCGCCAAGCTGGTGCCCGCTTCGGGAGACCCCGCACCGGCCGGCAAGCGGGAGTGGCGGCTCGGGCTGCACCCCGGGGCGATGGTCAAGCGGGAGGACTTCCGCGACCCGGTCGACGAGGATGCCTTCCTCCGGGGTGATCTGTGACCGCCATCCTCGACACCCACACCTTCATCTGGATGGACTCGGACCCCGGCCGGGTGCCCGCCGGCGTCTTGGCGTACCTCCACGACCCGGCCTACGACGTGTACCTGAGCGCGGCGAGCATCTGGGGAATGGTCATCAAGAACATGACCGGGAAGTTGCAACTCCGGGCACCGGTCGAGGACGTGGTGGCCGACCACCTCCGCCTCACCCCCTTGCGGCTGCTCCCGGTCCGGGCCGACCACGCCTACGCCCTCACGCCACTGCCTCCGGTCCACAAGGACCCGTTCGACCGGATGCTGGTGGCCCAGGCCCGGGTCGAAAACGCGGTTCTGTTGACCGACGACCCCCTCATCCGCCTATACCCGGTCCGGACCGACTGGTGACACCCGAGGCCGACGTGAAAACCACCATCGCCATTAACGGGGCCGGCGGGCGGATGGGCCAGCGGCTCGTCGCCCTCGCCCAGGACGACCCCGACCTGAAGCTGGTCGCCGCCGTCGACGCCGCCGGCAGCCCGATCGTCGGACGCGACGCCGGCGAGGTCGCCGGGGCCGGCCGGTTGGGCGTGCCGATCACCGCCGACCTGCCACTCGACCCCCGGCCGGCGTGCGTTATCGACTTCTCGGCCCCGGCCGGGACGATGACCGTGCTACCGGTCTGCGTGGCACGCAAGATTCCGCTGGTGGTCGCCACCACCGGCCACACCGACGCCCAGAAGGCCGCCATTGAGGAGGCGGCCCACGACACGGCAATCCTGTCCTCGCCGAACATGAGCCTGGTGGTGAACCTGCTGTTCAAGCTCGTCCGCGAGGCGGCCGCGGCGCTGAAGGGGAAGGGGTTCGACGCCGAGATCGTCGAGCGGCACCACCGGTTCAAGAAGGACTCGCCGAGCGGCACCGCCGCCCACTTCGCCGAGGTCATCCGCCAGGGGTTCGGCGGCGGCCGGTTCGTCCACGGCCGGGAGGGCTTGGTCGGCGAGCGCCGGCCGGACGAGATCGGCGTCCACGCCGTCCGCGGCGGGGACAACGTCGGCGAGCATACGGTGATCTTCGCGACGCTCGGCGAGACGCTGGAGCTGGTCCACAAGGGGCACAGCCGGGACAGCTACGCCCGCGGGGCCTTGCTGGCGGCCAAGTTCCTGGCGACCAAGACGGCCGGCCGGTACACGATGGCCGACGTGCTGGGGTTGTGAAGGGAAAGACGGGCCCGCTGATGACGCAGAGTAGACGCAGATGGGACGCAGATTGAAATCAAGTATTTTGCTCTGATCCGGCTTCATCTGCGCCGAAGTCCGCGTCGTCAGCGGGCCCGTCTTTCTCACTTCAGCGGCCACCCCGCCCCGCTCGGTGCCCCCTCCGGCACCGGCCCGTCGTAAAAGTACGCCTCGACGCCCTCCCGCCCGGCCACCGCCACCGGCCGGCGGACCCACTCGCCCTCGCCGCCCTCGAAGTCGTCCAGCTCCAGCAGGCAGCACCGGCTGACCTGCCACAGCTCGCCCGCCACCGCCAGCCCGTTCGCGGCATCCTCGACCAGCCCCGGATACCGGCCGAGCGACACGACCCGGTAGCCGGGCTCCGTCACCGCCGGGCCGAGGTACACCTGGTCGGCGACGAGCCGGTGGTTCTCACCGCCGTGCTTGAGGCTGCCGTACAGGAACAGGATCGCGTTCGCCATGCCGAGTCCGGCCGGGTATGCTGGAAGGCCCGCCCCGCCATCCTACCCCGCCGGTGCCCGATGACCGACCCCCGCCCCACCCGCCGGGCCGCCCTCGCCGCCGGAACGGCCGCGCTGACCTACCCCCGGGCGTCCGCCCGGGGCGCGCCCGAGGAGCCGGAGCCGTTCGAGCTGGACGGGTACACCGACCAGGTCAGCTACGCCCCGGGCGACGAGGTGAAACTCCACATTTCGGCCCAGTCCGGCGGGTGCGGCGTCACCGTCGCCCGGGTCGGGGTGAAGGAGGAAGTCGTCTGGCAGGACGCGAACGTCAAGGCCCCGCGGCAGCCGGTGCCGGCCGACGCCTCGTCCCGCGGCTGCCGGTGGCCGGCGGTGGCGTCGGTGAAGGTCGGCGACGGCTGGCGGTCCGGCTACTACCGGGTCCGCATCACCGACACGTCGCCCGACCGGAAGGCCCACGCCCGGGAGGCGTACTTCGTCGTCCGGCCGAAGGAGCCGGGCCGGAACGCCAAGGTGCTGTTGCAGCTCTCGACCAACACCTACAACGCCTACACCAACTGGGGCGGGTACAGCCTGTACGCCTACCACGGCCGGCACAAGGTCCAGGGCCGGCGGGCGTCGTTCGACCGGCCGCAGCACTCGCAGTTCGAGAACTGGGAGGGGCCGTTCGTCCGCTGGGCCGAGGCCGCCGGCTACGCCCTCGACTACTGCGCCAACTCCGACCTGGAGTTCCGGCCGGAACTCTTGAAGCACTACAAGCTGATCCTGAGCGTCGGCCACGACGAGTACTGGTCGGCCCCGATGCGGGACCACCTCGAAGCCTTCATCACCGGCGGCGGGAACGTCGCCTTCTTCAGCGGCAACACCTGCTGTTGGCAGGTCCGCAGCGAGGACGGCGGCCGGGCCCTAGCCTGCTGGAAGCAGTCGTTCGGCGACGACCCCCTCTACCGGTCCGGCGACCACAAGTTGCTCACCTCCCTCTGGAGCCACTACCTGGTCGGCCGGCCGGAGAACGCCCTCACCGGCGTCGGCTTCCTCTGGGGCGGCTACCACCGCAGCCACGGGCAGTTCATGGACGGCCCCGGCAGCTACACCGCCCACCGCCCGGACCACTGGCTGTTCGCCGGCACCGGCCTCAAGCGGGGCGACGCCTTCGGGGCCAGGCTGCCGCAGTACAAGGTGGTCGGGTACGAGTGCGACGGCTGCGAGCTGACCTGGAAGGACGGTCTGCCGTTCCCGACCCACGCCGACGGGACGCCGGACGGCTTCGAGGTGCTGGCCACGGCCCCGGCCCGGTGGCACCCGGACGATTGCGAGTGGTACGAGCGGTGGGAGAAGGGGCGGGTCGGGCAGGCCGTCATCGGCACCTACACCCGCGGCGGAACCGTCGTC
Source organism: Gemmataceae bacterium (assembly GCA_019747685.1). Classification (GTDB taxonomy): domain Bacteria; phylum Planctomycetota; class Planctomycetia; order Gemmatales; family Gemmataceae; genus Urbifossiella. Next base: position 23,399 of record JAIEQN010000237.1, on the reverse strand, counting down.
ACGGTCGGCAGCACCGACTGGAGCCACGGCCTCCGCGGCCACGACCCGCACATCGTGCGGATTACGCGGAATGTGCTGGATCGACTGGGGACCGCTTGACTCCGGCAGGGGGCGGCTGGTATCCTTTGATGAGACGGTGTCTCAACAGGAACCCGCCCCGCCCGGACGGCCGGTATGGACCTCCCGCGGTACGACGACCGGCTCTGCCCCGACCCGTGTGCGGGGCCTTGCGCCGGCTGCGCCGACCGGATCGTCTGCCGCTGCCTGGAGGTGACGGAAGGGGTGATCGCCGAGGCGATCACCGAGTTGGGCCTGCGGACCGTCAAGGAGGTCCGCCGGGCCACCGGGGCCGGCGACGGCTGCACCTGCTGCCACAAGCACATCCGGGCTTTGCTCGAAGCCCACGCCCCGGCCGCCGGGGTGGCCGCCGGTATCTCGTAGGGCACGCACCGCGTGCCGCGGGTCGGGAACGGTACGCGGTGCGTGCCCTACGACCTTAATCCCCCTCCTCGTCGTCCTCGCCCTTGAGCATGTGCTGGGCCAGGTAGTTCTCGATCCCGATCGTCCCGATCAGGTTCAGTTGCGTCTCCAGCCAGTCGACGTGTTCTTCAGAATCGTGCAGGATTTCCAGGGCGAGCTGGTGGGTGCCGTTGTCCTTCAGCTTGATGCACAGGTCGACCAGCTCGTTGTACGCGGCCACCCCGCCCGTCTCTAGCTTCAGGTCGTTCTCGAACTGCTCCTTCACGTCGGTGCCGACCCGGATCACGTCGTACCGGGCGATCTCCGGCACCCCCTCCAGGAACAGCACCCGGTCGATGATCTTCTCGGCGTGCTTCATCTCGCCGATCGACTCCTCGTAGTGCTTGGCGGCCAACTTCATGAACCCCCAGTTCTTGCACATCTTCGCCTGCACGAAGTACTGGTTGATGGCCGTCAGCTCGATGGTCAGCGCCCGGTTCAGGGCGTCGATGACCTGGTCGTTCCCCTTCATCCTCGGCTCCGGTGGCGGTGGGTGGTTGCGTCCGTTGTAGACACACGGCCCCGCCCCGGCCCTCATTGGTTCTGGTCGGGTGCCCCACCCCACGTCCGAACCATCCCGACTCGGCCAGAAGAAACAACGTCAGAACGATTCCCGGCCGGTTCCTTGCACCAACCCCCGGCCGCGGGTACACTTGGCCGTCGGCCCCCGCCTGCCCCGCACGTTCCGCCTCCGCCCGAGACCTATTCCATGCCGCCCATCGGCTGCCCCGAGTTCCGCCGGTCGCTCCGGCTCGACCGCCGCGACTTCCTCCGGACCGGCCTATTCGGGGCTGCCGGGCTGACCCTGCCGGACCTCCTCCGGGCTGACGAATCTCGATCGTCCAACCGTGTGAACTCCGTCATCCTCCTGTGGATGCGGGGCGGGCCGAGCCACCACGACACCTGGGACCCGAAGCCCGATGCCCCGGCCGAGGTCCGCGGCGAGTTCGGCACCCTCCCGACCACCGTACCAGGCATCCGCCTGTGCGACCTGCTCCCCCTCTCCGCCCGCATGATGCACAAGTGGGCCGTCGTCCGCAGCCTGCACCACGACGACCCCGGCCATTCGACCGGCGACCAGATTTGCTTCACCGGCTACCCGCCCGGCCCGAACCCGGAGGAGAACGCCCACCCGTCGATCGGCTCGGTCGTGTCGAAGCAACTCGGCCACCTGTCGCCCGGACTGCCGCCCTATGTGATGATCCCGCGGGTGGTGCCCGGGGCCGGGTCGGCGTACCTCGGGGTGGCCCACAAGCCGTTCGAGACGACCGCCGACCCGGCCAACCCCGGGCCGTTCAGCCTGCCGAGCTTCAAACTCGCCCTGGGCGTCACGGCCGACCGGGTCGGCGACCGCAAGGGCCTGTTGCACGCCTTCGACACCCTCCGCCGGGAGGTGGACAACTCCGGCCAACTCGACGCCCTGGACCGGTTCCAGGCCCGGGCGTGGGACGTACTGACCTCGCCGACCGCCCGGGACGCCTTCGACCTCGACCGGGAGCCGCCGAAGGTCCGGGACCGGTACGGGTTCGACCCGGCCTACGACCCGAAGGCGTCGAACCGGTGCGGCTGCCCGAGCTGGGCCCAGCGGATGCTCCTGGCCCGGCGGCTGGTGGAGGCCGGCGTCCGGCTCGTGACGGTCGACCTGCGGTGGTGGGACACGCACGTGAAGGGGTTCGAGTCCTTGCGGGACGGGTTCCTGCCGCGGTGGGACCGGGCGTTCACGGCCCTGCTGGACGATTTGGAACAGCGGGGCCTCTTGGAAACGACGCTCATCCTCGCCTGGGGCGAGTTCGGGCGGACGCCGAAGGTGAACGCCGACGCCGGCCGGGACCACTACCCGAACGTCTTCAGCGCGGCGTTGGCCGGCGGGCCGGTGCGGGGCGGGCGGGTGGTCGGCGCCTCCGACAGCAACGGCGCCTACCCCAAGGACAACCCGAAGACGCCGCAGGACGTGCTGGCGACGGTCTACCGGCACCTCGGGGTGGACACCGAGGCCCAGTACCTCAACAACGGCCGGCCGATCAGCGTCCTCCCGAGTGGCCGGCCGATCGAGGAGCTGGGGTGAGGTTGGCCGATCTGGTAAACTGAAGTCGCCCAAACGTGTCCACCGAGGTGTTAAGAATGAGCTTCCAGTTCGATTGGCTCGGGCCGTTTTCTGTTCTCGAGGGGGCAAGCACCCCGTCCGTGTTCACATCGGACGTTGAAGCGGCCCGACATCCCGGGGTCTATCTCTGGACCGTGCCTTGCGGTGACGAGGAATTGGTCCTGTATGTCGGCAGGACGACAAGGGGCTTGAGAATGCGCCTGTCGGAGGAACTCCGGTGGCGCCGCAAGAAGGCCTGGGACTGGTTCCCAGACCCCCACGAGCGGAGGGTCCGTGTCCGTCGGCCGGACTGTTGGGACTGGATTCCCGACCCAGTCCAGCTCGGGCAGGGCGTGAAGGTTTGGCTTTACGAGCCTTGGGGCTGGCAGGAGCCGGACCTCGTCAAGTGGGTTGCGGATGAGCCATTCCACGCGGACCGCTGGAGGCAGTACCTGCAACTCCTTCACGTCTACATCTCGCCCATGCCTGGCTCGTCGTGCCAAGTCATCAAGGATGCCGAGACCGCGCTCATGTGGTCGGTGTGGGATCACGAGGATGTGTTACGGCAACCGACCACACGAGAGGGGTACTTCCTCACGAACGAGGCGATCCCCTATCGGCTCCCCTACGAGTATCAAATAAGATCGAGCGCGGCGAACCGCATACGGGGCATCGGTTGGGCCGCCCCCGTTTAGCGGATCATGCCGGCGCGGGGGGCCGTCGGGATCAGGGCACGATAGGTTGTCGGTGGCTGACGCCGCCGAGGACGCCCCTTGAGCAAACTGATCGAGACCCGGGCCGAGTTCTAGCGGTTGACCCAGGAGCGGCAGCGACGGCCTGAACCTCCCGTCTGGATCGCCCGTCCCTGCCCGTGTAGGCTGAACTCAACCGCTGGCCGGCCGCCCGCCACCCGAGCCCGCTGAAGGAGTAACCCGATGGCCGAGACCGCCCGAGGCGACCGGCTCATCTTCTCGCCCTCCGGCATGTCCGTGTCCCTGCCCTACGCCCGGCTGGCCGAGGTCCGCGACCGGCTCGACGCCCACGGGGTTCGGTACTGGGTCAGCCCGGTCGCCATCACGCTCGGGAACGACCCCGAGGTCACCTTCGTCTACTTCGGCCAGAAGGAAGACCCGGCCGCCGTCCGGCAGCTGCTCGACAGCCTCCCCTGACGCCGAGAGCCCGCCGTGCCCCTCGCCGACGACCTCGTCGCCCTCCGCGACTCGATCCTGGCGGACCTGGACGCCGCCCACGACTACCACACCGACACCCTGGTCGCGTGGCAGTTCGCCCGGGCGGCGGTCGAGCGGTCCGAACCGCTCGCCTACCGCAACCCGGCCACCGGCAGCGTGACGACGGGCCAAGGGCTCCGCGACAAGGCCGAACGTTACCTCATCGGGCCGTTGGCCGCGTCCGTCCTCCAACAGTACCTGTCGCTGTTCGAGGACTTCGTCCTGGGCCTGCTACGGCGGTGGCTGCTGGCCTACCCGATGTCGATCGGCCGGAAGGCCGTGACGGCGGCCGACGTGTTCGAAGCCCCCGACCTGGAGCACCTCCGGCTGGCGATCGTAGACCACGAGGTCCGCGAACTCGGCTTCAAGAACGTGGCCGACTGGTTCGCCCGGCTCAACAGCCTCGTCAAGCTCGGCGTCCCGACCGACGAGCAGGTCCGGCAACTCGCCGAGTTGAAGGCGACCCGCGACATCTTCGTCCACAACCGCGGGGTGGCGAACGCCGTGTACGAGGAGAAGGCCGGCGGCCTGAAGCGGTTCGCCGGCGGCGAGCGGATGGACCTCCCCGGCGACTACCTCCAGACCAGTTGGCAACTCATCCGGCAGGTCGTCGCCGAGGTCGCCGACGCGGCCATCTCGAAAGCCATCCCGCCCGCCAGTTAGCAGTCACCTGATCCGGGTTCTTCGGAGGCTCGCCCAATATGACCCAGCACGCCGAGCACTACATCCTGGCCACCGGCGGGAAGGACCTCCGCCGGCTGCAACTGCTCCACCGGGTCTACGGGCCGGGGACCGAGGCCCTGTTCCGCCGGGTCGGCCTCCGCGACGGGCTGCGGGTCGTCGAGGTCGGCTGCGGCAGCGGCAACACCGCCTGCTGGGTGGCCGAACAGGTCGGGCCGCGGGGGTCGGTCGTCGGGATCGACGTGTCGGCCGACCAGGTCGAGCAGGCCCGCCGCCAGGCGGCCGACCGGAACCTGAAAAACGTCGAGTTCCACGTCGCCGACGCCTACTCCCCCCGGCTCCCAGAAGGGTCCTTCGACCTGGCCTACTGCCGGCTGGTCCTGATGCACCTGACCCGCCCGGCCGACGCCCTGGCGGCCATGCGGGGGCTGGTCCGGCCCGGCGGGCTGGTCGTCTGCGAGGAGATGGACCTGGGCGTCTGGCTGTGCGACCCGCCGGCCGAGGCGATGACCCGGTTCTTCGCCCTGAACACCGCCCTGGGCGAGCGGCGGGGCGAGAACTTCTCCCTCGGGGCGTCGCTCCACCAGCTCTTCCGGGCGGCCGGGTTCGCCCGCCCGGAGGTCGGGGCGAACTTCGCCCTGGCCCTACGGGGGGAAGAAAAGCGGCTCCTGGGGATGACGTTCGCCGAGTTCGCCCCGGAGCTGGTCCGCGAGGGGCTGGCGTCGCAGGAGGAGGCCGACCGGGTCGGGGCGGACCTGCTCCGGCTGGCCGACGACGACACCACCCTGTTCGGCTTCCCGCTGGTCGCCCAGGTCTGGGCGACCCGGTAGCACTGCCCGATCGCCCGGCGGCCGCTTCCCATCCGGCCGTCCCGGGCGTACCGTGTCGGGGAACCCCCTCCCTCACGGAGCCTCCCCATGTCCGCGTTCGACCGCCGCGAGTTCCTGGCCGCCGGGACGGCCGCCCTGCTGGCCGCCACGTCCGTCGAGTCCGCCCGTGGGTTCCGGGCCAACGACACCCTCCGGGTCGGGATCATCGGCCCCGGCGGCCGGGCCCGCGGGCTGATGCAGTCGCTCAAGAAGGTCCCGAACGTCACCATCACCGCCGTCTGCGACGTGTGGGACGCCAACCTCGCCGAGGGGAAGAAGCTGGCCGACCCGCAGGCGTTCGCCACCAAGGCCCACGAGGAACTGCTGGACCGGAAGGACGTGGACGCCGTCCTGATCGGTACCCCCGACCACCTCCACGTCCCGCTGACCGTGGCCGCCTGCCAGGCCGGCAAGGACGTGTACGTCGAAAAGCCACTGACCCACGACCTGAGCGAGGGCAAGGCGGTCATCGACGCCCAGAACCAGAACAAGCGGGTGGTGCAGGTGGGGATGCAGCAGCGGAGCATGCCGCACCTGGTCAAGGCCCGGGAGGTGCTGAAGGCCGGGACCATCGGCACCGTCCACAAGGCCAAGTGCTCGTGGAACCGGAACGCCGACCGGGCCCGGCGATACAAGGACCCGATGGACCCGAAGACGGTGGACTGGAAGCGGTTCCTCGGGGCCGCCAAGGACCAGCCGTTCGACGCTTACAAGTTCCGCCAGTGGCGGTGGTTCTGGGACTTCGGCGGCGGCATCTTCACCGACCTGATGGTCCATTGGATCGACGTGGTCCACTGGTTCCTGGACCTCGACCACCCGCAGAGTGCGGCCAGCGTCGGCGACTGGTACTCGGCCAAGGACGTGTGGGAGACGCCGGACACGGTGCAGACCCTGCTGCGGTATCCGGACCAGGACGTGCAGGTGCATTTCGAGGGGACGTTCAGCAGCAACCGGGTCGGGGCGATGGCCGAGTTCAACGGGACCGAGGGGACGCTGTACGTGGACCGCGGGCGGTACGAGGTGATCCCGGACCGGGGTAAGAAGCTGGCCCCGAGCAGCCTGATCCTGGGCAAGGGCGAGCGGGGCCTCGACTTCTACGACCAGCCGGACGGCGAACTGCTGCACCTGACGAACTGGGTCGAGGCGGTCCGGACCCGGGGCAAGCCGTCGGCCCCGGCCTCGGCCGGGGTCGGCGCCGCGTCGGCCGCCCACCTGGCCAACCTGGCCCTGCGGTCGGGCCAAGTGGCGGTGTGGAAGGCATAACGGGGGCGGCGGTCGGGTCCTCACCACCCCTCGTCGGCCGGCGGGGTGTACCGCGGGGCCTCGTCCCGCAGCCGGCCGGCGTACCGGGCGATCTGCACCCAGTAGACGACCGTGTAGATCAGGGCGAACGGCCAAGTGACGATCCCGGCCGCCGGGAGGAAGAAGGCGGGGCTGTACAGCACCAGGGCGGTCAGCCCGGTGGTCTTGCCGTACCCCTCGCCCGGGCGGTCCCGCCCGCGGTCGGTCAGTTCCGCCCGGAGCGACTCGCCGACCCGCTCGACCGTCACCGGCAGCCAGACCAGGTTGAACAGCGGGAGGAGGTTGAGCCACACGCCGCCCGGGCCGATCCGCCGGTTCCGCCGGCAGACCCGGCCGAGGCACCCGGCCATCGTCGCCAGCAGCCCGACCAGCACCAGGAGCAGCACCAGCCCGACGCAGCACAGCTCGTCGGCGTTCTCGACGGCCGGGCCGTAGGGGCCGAACAGGTAGGGGAACATGGGTGGCTCCGGCGCACAGGCCGGGAGGCCTGTGCCACCAAGGCGGGGTTTGGTGGCACAGGCCTCCCGGCCTGTGCGCCGGCGGATCACCGCCCGGTCAGGAGCTGCCGCAGGACGTACGGCAGGATGCCGCCGTGGAGGTAGTACAAGACCTCCTGCGGGGTGTCGATCCGGCTGGCCGCCTTGAACTCGACCTTCGTCCCGTCCGGCCGGGCGGCCGTCACCGCCAGCTCCCGGGCGGCCCCGGCGAAGTTGGCCGCCAGCCCGTCCACCAGCCCGGCGATGTCGAACACCTCCTCGCCGGTCAGCCCGAGGGTCTGGGCGTTCTCGCCGGTCTTGAACTGGAGCGGCAGCACCCCCATCCCGACCAGGTTCGACCGGTGGATGCGCTCGTAGCTCTCGGCGATGACGGCCTTCACCCCGAGTAGGTTCGTCCCCTTCGCCGCCCAGTCGCGGGACGACCCGGACCCGTATTCCTTCCCGGCGATCACCACCAGCGGCACCCCGTCGGCCTTGTACCGCACGGCCGCGTCGTAGATGCTCGTCTGCTCGCCGTCCGGCAGGTGGCGGGTGACGCCGCCCTCGACCCCCGGGACCAGGGCGTTCTTGAGCCGGACGTTGGCGAATGTCCCCCGCATCATCACCTCGTGGTTGCCCCGCCGGGCCCCGTACTGGTTGAAGTCCTTCGGGGCGACCCCGTGGTCGATCAGGTACTTCCCGGCCGGGGAGTCCTTCTTGATGCTCCCGGCCGGGGAGATGTGGTCGGTGGTGATGCTGTCGCCGAGCAGGGCCAGCACCCGGGCCCCGGCGATCTCGGCCACCGGCGGCGGGGTCGTCGTCATCCCGACGAAGTACGGCGGGTTGGCGATGTAGGTGCTCGACGGGTCCCACTGGTAGAGGTTGCCGATCGGCACGTTCAGGGCCTTCCAGTGGGCGTCGCCCTCGAACACCTGGCCGTAAATCCGCTTGTAGCTTTCTTCCTTGATCGCCTCGCCGATGGCCGTCTGCACCTCCCCGTGGGTCGGCCAGATGTCCCGCAGGTAGACCGGCTGGCCGTCCGAGCCGGTGCCGACCGGCTCGGCCTCCCAGTCGATGTCGACCTTCCCGGCCAGGGCGTAGGCGACCACCAGCGGCGGGCTGGCCAGGTAGTTCGCCCGCACCTCCGGGTGAACCCGGCCCTCGAAGTTGCGGTTGCCCGACAACACCGCCGAGACGACCAGCCCCTCGTGCTGGATTTCCCGGCTGATCGCGTCCGGCAGCGGCCCGCTGTTGCCGATGCAGGTGGTGCAGCCGTACCCGACGACGTTGAACCGGAGCTTTTCCAGGGCCGGCAGGACGCCGGCGTTGGTCAGGTAGTCGGTCACCACCTTCGACCCCGGGGCCAGGCTGGTCTTCACCCACGGCTTGGCTTCCAGGCCCTTCTCGACCGCCTTCTTGGCCAGCACCCCGGCCGCCATCATGACCGACGGGTTCGACGTGTTGGTGCAGCTCGTGATCGCCGCGATGACCACCGACCCGTCGGTCAGCACCCCGCCCTCCATCTCCGGCTGGGGCAGGACCGTCTTCTCGGCGAACGCGGCCGCGGCCGGGGTCGGGCCGGCGGCGACCACCGGGAGCGGCAGCCCGACCGCCCGCTTGACCCCCTGCTTGAGCTTCGGCAGGGCGTCGTGGAACGCCGCCTTCACGTCCTTCAAGGCCACCCGGTCCTGCGGCCGGCTCGGCCCGGCCAGGCTCGGCTCGACCGACGCCAGGTCCAACTCCAGGGTGTCGGTGTAGGCCGCCTCCGGGGTGTCGGCGGTGTGGTACATCCCCTGGTCCTGGTAGTACGCCTCGACCAGGGCGACCAGTTCCGGCGGCCGGCCGGTCGACCGGAGGTAGCGGAGGGTTTCGCCGTCGACCGGGAAGATGCCGCAGGTGGCCCCGTACTCGGGGGCCATGTTGGCGATCGTCGCCCGGTCGGCCAGCGGCAGTTGGGCCAGCCCCGGCCCGTAGAACTCGACGAACTTCCCGACCACGCCCTTCTTGCGAAGCATCTGGGTGACGGTCAGGACGAGGTCCGTCGCCGTGGCCCCTTCCTTGAGGTGGCCGGACAGCTTGAACCCGATGACCTGGGGGATGAGCATGGACACCGGCTGGCCGAGCATGGCGGCCTCGGCCTCGATCCCGCCGACGCCCCAGCCCAGCACCCCCAGCCCGTTAATCATGGTGGTGTGGCTGTCGGTGCCGACCAGCGTGTCCGGGTAGGCGGCCCCGTGCTCGTCCACGAACACGCACCGGGCCAGGTACTCCAGGTTGACCTGGTGGACGATACCGGTCTCGGGCGGGACGACCTGGAAGTTCCCGAAGGCGTTCTGGCCCCAGCGGAGGAACTGATACCGCTCCTGGTTCCGCTCGTATTCGAGCAGGGTGTTGTTCTCGAACGCCTGGGCGTTGCCGTAGTCGTCCACCTGGACGGAGTGGTCGATGACCAGCTCGACCGGGACCAGCGGGTTGATCCGGGCCGGGTCGCCGCCCAGGGCCTTCATCGCGTCCCGCATGGCGGCTAAGTCCACGACGCACGGGACGCCGGTGAAGTCCTGCATCAACACCCGGGCCGGGGTGAAGGCGATCTCGACCGTCGGCTCGGCCTTCGGCTGCCACAGGGCCAGGGCCTCGATGTCGGCCTTGCGGACGGACAGGCCGTTCTCGTTCCGCAACAGGTTTTCCAGCAACACCTTGAGGGAGAACGGTAGCTTCTTGGCCTGCGGGTGGGCGGCCTCGACGGCGGCCAGCTTGTGGATGGAATAGGCCTTCCCGCCCACCGACAGGGTGGACAGGCTGCCGAAACTATTCGCCATGAGTCACCCGCACGCGAGAGGTTCCGCTGTACGGGTATTGTTGGGCACGAATCGGGTAACGGCAACCGAGGGGAGCGGAGGGGTGAAGACTGGCCCGCTGATGACGCGGATCAGAGCCCGCAGATGAAATCGGATCGAACAGAATCATTTTGTTCTGATAATGATTTGATCTGCGGCGGGGTCTGCGTCCTCAGCGGGCCGGTCTTCAGATTTCTTCCAGCGTCACCCCGACCTCGGCCAGCACCCGCCGGAGCGGGTCGAACGCCTCCTCCTCGACCACCACCGCCGTCGGCCCGAGCCGGTCGGCGATCAGCCGGCGGGTCTCCGGCCACTGGACCACCCCGTCGGCCAGCTCGGCCGACGAGAACCGGACCACCAGCCGGCGGGCGGCGGTCGGCGGCGGGACCTTCCCGCCGAACAGGAACAGCCGGCCGGCCGGCGGGAGCGGGCCGCCGGTCCGGTCCACGAACCAGCCGTCGATGTCGGCGAACGACAGCCCGGCGTCGGCCGCCCGGCGGACCGTCGCCGGGGTCAGCCGGAACCGGCGGACCCCCGGCGTCTCCGGCGGCAGCGGTTCGGCGTACCGGCCGATCTCGGCGTCCAGGAGCAGGTCGGCCTGGGCCGCGTCGACCGTCAGCGTCACCCCGTCGTCGCCGACGCTGACACACCGCTGCGGCTTGGCCTCGTAGTCCCGGTTGCCGATCAGCCGGAGCTGGCTCAGGCCCGGCTCGGCCCCGTCGGCGGTCATCCCGACCCGGTCGGTCAGCTTGACCGACACGACCCCGCGGGCGAGGGCCGCGTCGAGGTCGGCCGGGGTGGGGAACTCGACCAGCACGGCCGACGCGAAGACGGTGATCCGGTCCCGCTTGTTGGCCCACCGCTGGAGCAGGTCGGCGACGCCCGGCGGGACCGGCCGGGTGCTGTGCCGGGCCAGGGTTTGCAGGACCATCGGCAGGGTCAGGCCGGATTCGAGGCCGCGGTAGGTCTGCTCCGGGGTGAGTTCGAGGGTGCAGGCCGGGCCGATCCCCTTCCACCGGGCGAACCGGGACAGGGCGGCGACGAGGCCCGGCGTCAGCCCCTGGCGGAAGGCGAGGACTTCGGCGTTCGGCTGGACGAGGAGTGTCTGCGGCGGGAGCGGCGGCACGACCGGCTCCGGTCCGCCGGCGAGCAGGTGCCGGCCGAGGTCGGACAGCCGGACGGCCCAGCCGTCCGCGGCCGGGACCGCCTCGACCAGCCGGAGCGGATACGCCACCCCGAGCAGGAAGCCCTCGACCCACCCCGCCCCGCGGTCGGTGGTGGCCGCCGGCGACCCGCCGGCCCAGGACGGATGGTTTTCCCACAGCCACCCGGCGACCGCGGCGGGGTCGGTCCATCCTGGCGAGCGGGGGGCGTCAGCCCCCTGATTCGGTTTGCCATCAGGGGGCTGACGCCCCCCGCTCGCCAGAAGGAGTAGGCTCAATAGCCCCGCGGTCGGGAACCCCGACAGTCCGGATTCGACGGGGGCGTACCCGGCCAGCGGGTCCCAGGCCTCGACGTGCGGCAGGGCGGCGAACAACTGGCTGACGGCCGGGGTCAGCCCGGCGTCCCAGGCGGACGGGAACGACCCGGGGCGGAGTTCGCCGTCGGCCTCGGCCAGCAGGCCGGCCGCCTTCGCCCAGAACAGGGCCAGGATGCCGAGGTCCGGGGAGGGGGCAAGGTGGTCGGCCGGCAGGGCGGCCAACACCTCGTCCCCTTGCAGCCGGGTCTGGTCCCGCTTGAACAGGGTGTTCGCCTGGGTCAGCCGGACGGCCGACCCGCCCACCTGCTGCCAGACCGCGGCCAGCCGGAGCGGCCACTCCAGCCCGTCGGCTTGGCGGGCGGGGGAACCGGGGGGCTCACGCCCCCCGCTCGCCAAGTCGGGTAGCTCCAGGTCTTCGCCCCGCGCCCGGGCGGCGACGGCCGGGTGGGCGAAGGCCACGGCCGCGAGCGTCCCGCCGGCCCCGAGCCAGCGGTCGAAGTCGTCCAGCGGCGGGCCGTCGGGCGGCAGCTCGGGGTAGAGCAGCCCGGCGTCGAGGGCCGCCCGGACCGGGGCGAACCCCTCGGCGTGGCCGAGCGACGCCAGCAGGGTGAGGAGGTGGCCGACGGCCCACCGGGGCTGGCGGCTCAGGCCGATCAGGGCGAGTAGCTTCCGCGACGACGGGGGAAGCTCCTTGATGCGGCGGTCGATCTGCGGCGGGTTGGTCAGGATGCCGACGGCCTTGTCGAGCAGGTCGTCGGCCGGCTGGTTGGTCCGGGGCTTGACCAGCCGGCCGGCGACGGCCCGCAGGAGCGGCTCGTCGTACCGCCCGAGGGCGTCGCGGACGCGGACGGACCAGTCGTCGGGGTCGGGTGACGGCATCAGTTAACGATGAACGATGAACGCGGAGCGATGAATCCAGTCAGGATACGGGGCGGGGATCGGGATTCATCGTTCATCGCTCCGCGTTCATCATTTGCCGCCCACCACCTGCGGGGTGTGGCCCATCTTCCGCAGCTCGTCCAGAACTGCCTCGACCCGGCCAGGACGCAGAAGCAGCACCTGATCGGACAGCCGGCCGGCGACCTCGGCGGCCAGCCTCTTCCGGGCCAGCAGCTCCTCGGCCAGGACGGCGTCCTCGGTCAGCACCAGGCAGACCCGGCGGTGCAACTTCGCGGCCAGCCGGGCGGTGGTGTGCATGGCAAGCCTCCGGGCGACGAACATTTATGGGAAGCCGACCGGGGTGTAACACCCGGAGGGGCCGTTACCGGCGGGCCGGCGGGAGAATACGTTTAGCGCGGCCGCTCCCATCAGGTTAAGCTAGCTTGAGACGATGTCCACCCACACCCCCCGGAGTGTTGGCCCATGCCCGCCCGACGTTCGGCCATCCTGGCGGTGACGGCCCTCGAGGACCGCACCACCCCGGTCAACCTCGACACCACCTTCGGCACCGGCGGGTTCCTCGTGGACGTGTCCAGCCCGTCGGCCGGCAAGCTCAGTCTCAACCTCGGGCAAGGGACCGCGGCCGTGCGACCCGACGGCACCCTGCTCGGGGTCTTCCGGGGCCAAACATACGACCCGGTCGCGGGGGTGTTGGTCCCGGAACTCGCGGTCGCCCGTTTCGGTGCCGACGGGCGGCTCGACCCGGCGGCCGGGGCCTCCGCGGTGACACTCGTTCCGTACCCGGCCGGCCTCGGCGTCGAGACGTTGGATTACGTCTCGTTCCAGTCCGCCGACCCGGTGGCCGGCGGCGGGTTTCTCGTCCGGCTGCTGTTGCAGCACTCCACCGGAAACAGCCTGGACCCCTTCGTCAACTCGATTGTCTTCATCCGGCTGCTCCCGGACGGCCGGGGGGACGCCGTCTACGGGTCGGGCGGGGCGGTCGTGCTGCCGTACACCAAGCCCGCGAACGGCCTGGTAGGACCGTTCGGCGTCGCGGACCAGTACCTGGTCGGGCCGGACGGGCGGGTGGTGGCGGTCGGCCTCCGGTCCGGGGGCGTGGCCGCCGTCACCGTGCTCAACCCGGACGGCAGCCCGGACACCCGGGTCGGGCCGGGCGGGACGCGCCAGGTGCCGCTCCCGCTCCCCACCCTCTTGGCCGCCGCCCTCGCCCCGGACGGCAAGCTGATCCTGAGCGGGACGAACGTGGCCCAGGGATTTGGCCCCCAATCGGCAATCGCCACCTTCGTCATGCGTCTCGGGACCGACGGCAGCCCCGACCCGACGTTCGCGGACGGCGGGGTGTACGGCCCGGCCGCCGACACCGCCCGAGCCGACCTCCTCGCCGTCAGGCCGGACGGGTCGGTGGTCTACGCCGGCGGGGTCGATCCCAAGGGGGGCCTCAACGACCCGGCCTACCTGTCCGTCGGCCAGCTCACGCCGTCCGGCCGGCCGGACCCAGGGTTCGGCGGCGGGGACGGGCAGGTGGTCTACCTGGCCGACCAGTTCACCCAGGGGTTTTACGGCCTAATCGTCATGCCGGACGGGCGGCTGGCCGTACCGTGCAACCTCGGCGTCAAGATCGGCGACGGCCTGATCGTGCTCAACCCGGACGGCTCCCCGGACCGGTCGGTCGGCCCGGGCGGGGCGGTCGTCCTCACGAGCAACTACTATTTCCAGCCGCAGCCTCCGACATTCGTCCTCCGGGCGGCGGTCGCGCCGGCGAACCGGCTGGTACTCGACAATTCGAATTGGGTGGTGGCGATCGACCTGACCGCCCCGAACCCGGCGAGCAACCCGGTCCCGCCGCTGACCGAGTTCGTGCCGACCGTCCCGCCGCCCGCCCCCTTCGGCGTCCCGGCCCGCGTCCTGGCCGCCGACCTGACCGGGGACGGCCGGCCGGACGCCGTCGAGTACGCCCAGGCCGGCGGCCCGGCGCGGGTGCGGGTGACCGACGGGGCCACCGGCCAGGTGGTCGCCGACGGGCCGGTGTACGAGTCGGGCTTCACCGGCGGCGTCTTCGCCGCCACGGCCGACTTCGATCGGGACGGCAAGGCCGAGTTGATCGTCTCCCCGGATGTCGGCGGCGGGGCGCGGGTGCAGGTCCTGTCGCTGGCGGACGGGCGGCTGGTCGTCCGGGACAACTTCTTCGCCATCGACGACCCGCAGTTCCGCGGCGGGGCCCGGGTGGCGGCGGGGGACGTGAACGGGGACGGGGTGCCCGACCTGGTGGTCGCGGCCGGGTTCGGCGGCGGCCCGCGGGTGGCGATCTACGACGGCACCGGGCTGCTCCAGGGGGCGGCCGCCCTGCCGAAGCTGGTCGGCGACTTCTTCGCCTTCCCGGGGGACGACGCCGCCCGGCTGCGGAACGGGGCGTTCGTGGCGGCCGGGGACCTGGACGGGGACGGGCGGGCCGACCTGGCGTTCGGTGGCGGGCCGGGGGGCGGCCCGCGGGTGTACGTGCTGAGCGGGGCCCTGGTGGCGGCCGGCCGGGTGGCGGACGCCCAGGCCGGCCCGATCGCCAACTTCTTTGTGGACGACGACCCGCTCCCCCGCGGCGGGGTCTGGCTGGCGGCCGCCGACCTGGACGGGGACGGCACGACCGACCTGGCGGCCCTGCGGCTGGACCTGCCGGGCACCCAGGGGGTACGGGTCTACCCGTCCCAGGCGGTCCGCCAGGCGGGGGCCCGGGCGCCGGCGGCCGACTCGAACCCGGACCGGTTGAAGGCGGCGGGGGCGCTGCTCACGGGGGGGGCGACCGGGTGAGCCGGGGCGTTGCCCGCGCCGTCACGCCGACGCCCGGTGCCTCATCGACAGCACGTCCCGCTGGTCGAGGATTTCGTAGGCGTAGCCCTGCTCGGTCAGGAACATCTGCCGGTGGTGGGCGAAGTCGAGTTCCCGGGTGTCCCGGGTGACGAGCGTGTAGAAGTGGGCGTTGTCCTGCCCGCTCGACTTCGGCCGGAGGATGCGGCCCAGGCGTTGCGCCTCCTCCTGCCGGCTGCCGAACGTCCCGCTCACCTGGATCAAGACGTTCGCGTCCGGCAGGTCGATGGCGAAGTTCCCGACCTTCGACAGGATGATGTGCGGGATCACCCCGGTCCGGAACTGGTCGTACAGGACCTCCCGCTCGGCCGTCCCGGTGCTGCCGGTGATCAGCGGCAGGCCGAACCGCTCGGCCAGCCGCCGGAGCTGGGCCAGATACTGGCCGATCACGATCACCCGGTCGGTCCGGTAGCGGTCCAGCAACTCGGCCACCACGTCGTCCTTGGCCTCGTTCTCGCTGGCGATCCGGTACTTGGCCCGGTGGTCGGCGACGGCGTAGTCCATCCGCGTCTTGTCGTCCGGCAGGGCGACGCGGATTTCGGTGCAACTGGCCGACGCGATCCACCCCTTCGTTTCCAGCTCCCTCCAGGGCACGTCGTACTTCTTCGGGCCGATCAGGGAGAACACGTCCCCCTCCCGGCCGTCCTCGCGGATCAGGGTGGCCGTCAGCCCGAGCCGCCGCCGGGCCTGGATGGTGGCCGTCACCCGGAACACCGGGGCCGGCAGGAGGTGGACCTCGTCGTAGATGATGAGGCCCCAGTCCCGCTCCTCGAACAGCCCGAAGTGGGGGAAGCTCTCGGTCTTGTCGGGCCGGTAGGTCAGGATTTGGTACGTCGCCACCGTCACCGGGCCGATGTCCTTCGTCTCCCCGGTGTACTCCTTCACCTCGTCGATCGTCAGGGTCGTCTTGTCGAGGATTTCCCGCCGCCACTGCTTCACGGCCGTGATGCTGGTGGTCAGGATCAGGGTGCTCTTCTGGAGCAGGGCCATCGCCGCGATGCCGACGATCGTCTTGCCGGCCCCGCACGGCAGGACGATCACCCCGCTGCCGCCCCGGGCGTCGCCGCCGGCGTAGAACACGTCCGCGGACTCCCGCTGGTAGTCCCGGACCCGGAACGGCAGGCCGCTGGCGGCCACCTCCCGCAGGGCCGTCGGCAGGTCCGCCCCCTGGGCGTACCCGGCCACGTCCTCGGCCGGGTAGCCGACGCCGATGAGCGCCTGCTTGAGGACGCCCCGGTGGGCCGGGCTGACGGCGAAGCTCTGCTCGTCCAGCCGATCGCCCAGGTACTCCTTCACCTTCTTCTGCCGGGTCAGCTCGGCCAACAGCGGCTTGTCCGGGCAGACCAGCTTGAGGGTGTCGGCGTCGACCCGCTCCAGCCGGACCCGGCCGTACCGGGAGACGGTCTCGGCGATGTCGGCCGGCAGGGCCGGCGGGATCGGGAACTTGGTGTACCGGCGGAGGACGGCCACCATGTCGTCGGCGGTGAACCCGGCAGCGGCCGCGTTCCACAACGACAGGTTCGACACCCGGTAGGTGTGGATGTGCTCCGGGCTCTTCTCCAGCTCGGCGAACGGGGCCAGGGCGTCCCGGGCCTCGGCGTACCGGGGGTTGTCGACCTCGACCAGGATCGACCGGTCGGACTGGACGATGAACGGGTTGGTCGGGTCGAAGGTGTCGAAGGCGGTGGACGGGGCCGCCGGGGGTAGGGTCTTCGGCTTCGTCGGCATGGTCACCGGCGGGTGCGGTTCGGGATCAACCCACCTATGCTACCGGCCGGACGGAAGGGGAGAAAGGCGAAGTCCTTGACGTGACCGGCGGGCGCGAAAACAAACCGGCCGGCTGACCACCTCTCCCTTGGTCAACCGGCCGGTTTAGGCTCTCGCCGATTGTGTGCAAAGCAGCAAGAATGCCAATTGGCTACGTCACGTTGTTGTGGAGCGACAACTGTTTCCGAAGCTTGCGACCTGAAAGACCTTGTGGCAATCTCAATTTCTCGTTTTCTGGGCCCGGCCCCAATTCTCTCTGTCCGACTACAGCCGCGCAATTGGGCAGTCGGCGCCGATGATTATAGCAGTCAGCCTCATCGCGTGGCAGTCGCCCCCGCCACCTGGACGTGGTCGTCAGGTCCGGTGTGCTCCGCTGACAACCCGTTCCCGTCGATGTCGGCCCGGAAGTAGGCGTGTAGCCGTTCCCAGTCGACGAACAGCCGGCCGCCGGTCCCCTCGTACTGCTTCTGAAAGTTGATCAGCAGTTGGAGGACGGCGTGGTCCACCAGCCGGACCCGGTCCAGGTGGACGTGGACCTTCTGTCCGGCCGGCAGTGCCTCCAGGGTCCCCGCCAGCAGGGGGATGCGGATGAACGTCGCCGCCCCGTCCAGGGTCAGGTGAACCCGCCGGTGGTCGGGTTCGTCCCGCCGGTCGATCCGCAGGTGGGAGAAGAGGTACAAGAGGTTGGCGGCCGACAGGGCGATCCCGAGGACGACGCCGGTGAGCAGGTCGCCCAGGACGATCCCGGCCGCGGTGGCCACGAAGATGGCCGCCTCCGACTTGCTCTCCTTCCAGAGCCGTACCAACCCGGGGAGGTTCAGCAGCTTCCAGCCGGTGTAGACCAGGATGGCGGCCAGGGCGGCGGCCGGGATGCGGGACAGCACCCCCGGGATGAGGGCGACGAACAGGAGTAACCAGACCCCGTGCAGGACGGTGGACAGCCGGGACCTGGCCCCGGCGTCGACGTTGGCCGAGCTGCGGACGATCACCCCGGTCATCGGCAGCCCGCCGACCACCCCGCAGACGGCGTTCCCGACCCCCTGGGCGACCAGCTCCCGGTCGTACCGGGTCCGCGGGCCGCTCTGCATGGTGTCCACCGCGGTCGCGCAGAGCAGCGACTCGGCGCTGGCGATGACCGCGAACACCAGGGCCGCCTTCCACACCAGCCCGAGGGTCAGCACCCCCCACCCCGGCCAGGCGATCGGCCGGAACGCCTCCAGCACGTTCGCCTTGATCTCCACCCGCTGCACCCCGATCCCGCCGTGCTCGTCCACGGCCGGGCCGATCGTCATCCCCAGGCCCTCGAACGCCGGCCGGCCGAACTCGTTCACCGCCACCGCCAGCAGCACCCCGACCACCGCCGCCGGGATCAGCCGCAGCCGCCGCGGGGCGACCGACTTCCAGGTGGCCAGGACCAGGACGGTGAGCACCCCGATGATGGCCGCCTCCTGGTGGTTCGGCTTGCCCGGGTCGTCCGACGGGTCGAACGCCTTCAGGACCGCGCGCGGGATCGACAGCAGGCCGTCGACCACCTTCTTCGGGGCGTCGTCGTCCACCATCTCGTGGAACTGCTTGGCGATGATGGTGACGCCGATCCCGGCCAGCATCCCCTCGACGACCGCCGGGGAGACGGCCCGGAACCACTGGCCGACCCGGAACAGCCCGGCGGTGACCTGGAGGACCCCGGCCAGGGCGACGGCCACCCCGAACAGGGCGACGGCGGCCGCCCGGTCGTGGCCGGCGGCGGCCGCGTCGTCGAAGAACTGGAGGACCAGGACGATCAGCCCGGCGGCCGGGCCGGACACCTGGAGCGGGCTGCCCGAGATCAGCCCGACCAGCATCCCGCCGACGATCCCGGTGACGATCCCGGTCATCGGCGGCAGCCCGGACGCCTGGGCGATGCCGATGCACAGCGGCAGGGCGACCATGAACACGACCAGGGACGACAGCACGTCGGCCCAGCCGGGGGAACCCGTTCGGCGGTCGGTCGGCATGAGGGTGATCTGCTGTGGTGGCACAGGCCTCCCGGCCTGTGTTGCTGAAGAAGTACAGGCCGGGAGGCCTGTGCCACCGGAATGGGTCAGCCGGCCAGGCCGGCCAGTTGACGCGTCCGGGGGGCGTCCGGGCCGCGGTACGCCGGGAGCGGGACCACCGCCTCGCCGCCGTCCCGGAGCAGCGGCAGGAACTGCCCGGCCTGCGGGTCGTAGGCGAACACCTGGCCGGTCTCCATCTTGTACACCCAGCCGTGCAGCTTGACCGCCCCGGCGGCCAGGGCGGCGGCGACGGCCGGGTGGGTCCGCAGGTGTTCGAGCTGGGTCAGCACGTTCTCCTGGACCATCACCCCCCACCGGGCGTCGTCCTCCAGGTGGGCGTAGCAGGCCCCGACGACCTCGGCCGCGGCGGCCGCGTGCCCGAGCCACTGGCGGACGGCCGGCATGGCGGCCGTCCCGTCCGGGTGCAGGGCGGCCTGCATGGCCCCGCACCGGGTGTGCCCGCAGACGATGACGTTCGGGATGCCCAGCCCCTTCAGGGCGTACTCGATGGTCGCCGCCTCGGCCGACGGGGCGGCCGGGTTGTACGGGGCGACGATGTTCCCGGCGTTGCGGACGACGAACAGCTCGCCCGGGTCGGCCTGGCAGATCAGGTCCGGGACCATCCGGCTGTCCGAGCAGCCGACGAACACGGCCTGCGGCCGCTGGCCGTCGACCAGCTTCTTGAAGAAGTCCCGGCGGGCCGCGAACACGTCGTCCTGGAACTTGTGGATGCCGCTGATGAGCTTCTGCATGGTGATGCCGTCTCCCCCTGGGTCGGATGCGTGCCGGTGGGTCCGACCGCGGCCGGAGGCGTGCCTCGGCGGCCGGCGGTGCCGGTGGGTGCGGGTGCGCCCGGGCTGGCGCGGTGGCGATGCGGGGGAGGCTAGCAGCGGTAGGGGGAGCCGAGGCCGTTGCGGAACGGGTCGGCGGCGGTCGGCCGGGCGAGGCGGGTGGACGGGTGGTCGGCCCGGGCGGTGGAGGCGAACGGGAGCCGGCCGAGGGTCGGCGGGTGGCGGTCGGGCCGGCGGTCCGTCCACTGGACGGCCTCCGGCTTCTTGGCCGCCTCGTCCCGCTCGTTCCCGTCCTCCTCCTCGTTGACCGGGG
Source organism: Gemmataceae bacterium (assembly GCA_019747685.1). Classification (GTDB taxonomy): domain Bacteria; phylum Planctomycetota; class Planctomycetia; order Gemmatales; family Gemmataceae; genus Urbifossiella. Next base: position 3,260 of record JAIEQN010000237.1, on the reverse strand, counting down.
CGGCCGGGGACTGCCCGACCGGGGCCGGCGGGGTCAGGCCGGCAACTGCCGCCGGGGCCCCGGCCAGTGGGGGCACACACCCGGCGACCAGGAACAGTCGCAGGACCAGCCCGAGCAGGTGTGGGATGCGAAGGCGGACCATCCGGCGCGGGGTCTCCGTGGGGCCGCAGTATTCTAGCCCGGGATACCCGCGAAGGGCAACCGGGTCAACCCGGGGGCGTGCTTGAATTCGGTGGCACAGGCCTCCCGGCCTGTGCAGACGGCACACAGGCCGGGAGGCCTGTGCCACCGGCCCCGGGCCTATCCAGCCACCGCCCGCAGCCGGCCCAAGAGCCACGGCAGGAGTTGCCCCTCCTGCCACCGCCGGACGGCCTTCCCGGCCAGGACCGCCGCGTGCCGGGGCAAGTATCGCAGCCGGTCCCGGCCGCGGACGTTCCGCCAGAACACCCGCTCCTCGTTGCACGACTGCTGCTCCAACGTCCGCCGGGACGGCTTCTTCCCGTAGCTGCCGGACACCCGGTGCCAGACGACGGCCGCCGGGTCGTAGACGACCTCGTACCCGAGCCGGCGGAGCCGGAACGACAGGTCCACGTCCTCGAAGTAGGCCCGGAAGTGGGGCGGGAACCCGCCGGCATTGAGGAGGGCGTCCCGGCGGTAGAAGCCGGCGCAGGCGGACACGCCCCACACCGGACCCGGGGACCCGACCTCCGGGCGAGCCCCGAGCGTGAGCGAGGGGAGGGCCTCCCCTCGCTCACGCTCGGGCCTCGCCCAGACCACGCCCGATCCCCGTTTGGACGCGAACCCGCCGGGGTCGTACTCGTCGCCGGCGGCGTCGATCAGGGGCGGCAGCCCGCGGGCCAGTCGGGCCGGGTCGTTGCGGAGGACGAGCGGGGCGACGGCCCCGACCCGGGGGTCGGCGAACCACCGGAGGGCGGCGTCGGCCCAGCCGGCCGTCACCTCGGCGTCGTCGTTGAGCAGCTCGACCACCGGGGCCGTCGCGGCGGCGATCCCGGCGTTGGCGGCGACGCAGAACCCGCCCGGCCTCCGCCGGCGGATCACCGTCACCCCGGCGAACTCTTCTGCGGCGCGGGAAATGACGGCATCCCGCGAGCCGTCGTCGACGACGATCACCGGCGTGCCGGCCGGGGCGTACCGGACGACGCTGGCCAGGCAGAGCCGGAGCAGGTCGGGGCGGGAATGGGAGGGGACGACTAGGGAGAGTTTCGAGTTTCGAGTTTCGAGTTTCGAGTTCTCGAACCCCACGACTCGACCTCGGCACGACTAGCGGGCAGCGGCGGGACCGATCGACTCGAAACTTCAAACTCGAAACTCGAAACTACGCCGTGCGGCCGTCCTGCTCGGCGGCGATCGGGTCGAGGTGGGCGGCGGCCCGGCGGAGGCGATCCCGGGTCGTCACCGTCCGGCTCCGCCACAGGTCGCCGACCAGCCGGCGGAGGTCGCCGTGGCACCGGGCGGCGTCGAAGTCGCACCGGACCGCGGCCCAGAGTTGGCGGAGGCCCGCCTCGGCCCAGACCAGGCCGGACAGCGCCCCCGCCTGCCACAGCGGCCAGTGCTTGCCGGCGTAGGTCAGCAGGGCGTGCCGGGTCATCAGCCGCAGCGGCGGCGGCACCCGCCGGGCGTGCAGTGGCCAGTGGTGGGTGACCTCCAGGGCCGGGTCGTACCAGACCGTCCACCCGGCCGCGGCCGCTCGCCGGCAGAAGTCCACGTCCTCGTAATAGAGGAAGAAGGACTCGTCGAGGCCGCCAAGTAGGTCGAAGCAGTCCCGGCGGACGAGCAGGCAGCCGCCCGTCACCCACCCGACCGGCTGCCGCCCGGTGAGGGGCTGGTGCCGGCATTTCCGCCGGGACCGCGGCCGCAGCAGCCCGGCGACCGTCCCGGGGAGCGTCGGGAACGGCCCGGCCGACGCCTGCGGCGACCCGTCCGGGTTGAGCAGCCGAAAGCCCACCACCCCGATTGCCGGGTCGGCCCCGGGGCCGTGATCGACCGCGGCCAGGACCTCATCGAGGAAGCCGTCCGGGACGGTGACATCCGGGTTGAGTAGCAGCACCCACCGGCTGCCGGCCCCGGGGCCGCCGCGGCAGCCGCGGTTGACCGCCTTGGCGAACCCGTGGTTGCGGCCGAACCGGCGGACGGTGACGCCCGAGAGCCGCTCCAGCCGGCGGCCGGCCGGGTGGTCGGGCGAGTGGTTGTCCACGACGACGATTTCGGCCGAGCCGATGCGGACGACGGCCGACCGGCGGAGCTGGCGGACCAGCCGGGCGGTGTTCCGCCACTGGCAGAAGTTGACGACCACGACCCGCAGGTCGGGGGCGACGGGCGGGGCCTTCTTCCGGTGGCCCGGGGATGCCGGCGCGATCGACTTGGGGGCGGGCTTGTGGGGGCGTCCCGGCGGGGCGGGGCCGGCGGCCGTCACCCGGGCGAGGGCGACCCCGGCCGGGGGCGGCGGGGTCGGCGGCGGACCGCCGGGCGGGACAGCCAGGGCCATTCCGGGTTCCTTCCCGATGGCGGGCGGCGTCGTGACCGCCCGTGAACGGCGGATTGTAGGCAGACCGCTCGCCGCCCTGCAACAGCGGTTTACGGCGGGCGGGCGGCGCGTCAGAAGCTCTGGCCGGGCTTCGACGCCTCCGGCCGGAAACGGGTGTCGAACGGGATGGGCGATTTCGACCGGCGGGGGTGGAGCCTCGAGGCCACCTCACGGCCGTCGATCCGTCGGCCGACGAGGTCCAGGGTGACGACCTCGACCAAGGCCCAGCGGACCTTCCGGCCTTGGAAGTTGAGGTACTCGGTTTCGTGCGACCGGCCGATCGCCAACGCCCGGGAAAATGCGTGGTCGAAGTCGCGGGCCCGGAAGGTGATGACGATCTCGTCCCACGTGTGCGTCTTCCGCGGCCGCGGGTCATCGACCAGGATGATGAGCAGGAGTCGGGCGCTGTAAAAGTTCATGGCCGACGATCCACCGGCCGGCCCGCGGGCGGTCATCGCTTCTTGCACTTCGGCGGGCCGAGGACCTCTTGCAGGATGACGGCCGTGGCCACCCCGTTGGCCGAGCCGAGCAGGGCCGTCAGGTCCCGGCCGAGGGCGGTCTTCGAGGCCGCCACCGGCCGCCGGGCGAACCGGGTCACGCTCGTCGCCGGGGCGCCGGTCGAGGCGGTCGGGGTCACCACCGAGGCGACCGGCAGGTCCTCCGGCCGGCCGCGGTCGGGCGACAGCTACCCCGGGGCGACCGGGGCCGGCGGGGC
>JAIEQN010001177.1 GCA_019747685.1 Gemmataceae bacterium | reverse complement strand
CCTCATTGGGGGGGCCGCCCCTGCCGCCTTTGGGGGGGGGGGCGGGGGCCCGGGGCCCCCCCCCCGACCCACCCTACAAGATAGTCATCCGACCCCGGCCAGGATCGCCAGCACCCGGTTCACCGGGGCGTCCGGGCCTTCCAGGTCCACGCCCCAGGCGTCGGCGTACACGGTCATCACGTCGCCGGCCGGGGTGCGGAACCGGTGCAGCCCGGACCCGAACCCGACGAACTCGGCCGCGTCCGGGTCGTCGGGGGCGGCCCCGACCTCGGCCAGCGCCGCCAGCAACGCGGCCTGGGTGTCGGCGTCCTCGGTCGTGCAGATGTCGACCCGCATCCGGAACTATTCCCACTCAATCGTGGCCGGCGGCTTGCTGCTGATGTCGTAGACGACCCGGTTCACGCCCGGCACCCGGTTGATGATGGCCGTGGCCACCCGGGCCAAGAGGTCGTCCGGAAGCCGGGACCAGTCGGCCGTCATGAAGTCGTCGGTCTGGACGCACCGCAGGGCGACCGTGTTCTCGTAGGTCCGGCCGTCACCCATCACGCCGACCGATTGCACCGGCAGAAGCACCACGAACGCCTGGGCCGTCTTGCGGTACCAGCCGGAGCGGTGCAGTTCGTCGATGAAGATGCGGTCGGCCGTTCGGAGGGTGGCCAACTTTGCCTCGGTGACTTCGCCGAGGCACCGCACCGCCAGCCCCGGCCCGGGGAACGGGTGCCGCCAGACGACCTCGTCCGGCAGCCCGAGTTCGGCCCCGAGCTTCCGCACCTCGTCCTTGAACAGGTCCCGCAGCGGCTCGACCAGCTCGAACCCGAGTTCGGCCGGCAGCCCGCCGACGTTGTGGTGGAGCTTGATCGTGGCGGCCGGGCCGTCCGGGCTGCCGCCGCTCTCGATCACGTCCGGGTAGAGCGTCCCCTGGGCCAGGAAGTGAGCGTCCGGGATCGACAGCGCCTCCTGCCGGAACACGTCGATGAACGTCTTGCCGATGGCCCGCCGCTTCTCCTGCGGCTCGGTCACGCCCGCGAGGGCCGCCAGGAACCGGTCCCGGGCGTCGACGGCGTGCAGGTCGGCCTTGAACCAGTCCCGGAAGGTGTGCTTGACGACCTCGGTTTCGCCCTCCCGCATCAGCCCGTTGTCGACGTAGATGCAGGCCACCTGCGGGCCGATGGCCTTAAGCAAGAGCGCCGCGCAGACGCTCGAATCGACCCCCCCCGAGAGGCCGCAGATGACCCGCCGGTTGCCGACCCGTTGGCGGATGTCCTCGACCGCCCGGTCGATGAACGCCTGCATCTTCCAGGTGCCGGAGCAGCCGCACACGTCGCGGAGGAAGTTCCGCAGGATCAGCCCGCCGTGGGTGGTGTGGCCGACCTCCGGGTGGAACTGGATGCCGAACACCGGCCGGGTCCGGTGCTTGACGGCGGCCACCGGGCAGGTGTCGGTGGCCGCGAGCGGGACGAACGCCCCGCCGTCGACCGCCTGCACCTGGTCGCCGTGGCTCATCCAGACGGTGGACTCGGTCGGGAAGCCCTTGAACAGGGCGTCCGGGTCGGTGACGGTCAGCGTCGCCCGGCCGTACTCGCGGGTGTGCGACCCGCCGCCGACCGACCCGCCGAGGGCCTGGCAGGCGAGCTGCATCCCGTAGCAGATGCCGAGGACGGGGACATCCAGGTCGAACAGCTTCGGGTCCGGGTGCGGGGCGTTCGGCTCGTACACGCTGGCCGGGCCGCCGGAGAGGATCACGCCCTTCGGGTTCAGCTCCCGGACGCGATCGGCGCTGATGTCGTGGCGGACCACCTGGCAGAAGACGTTCAGGTCCCGCACCCGGCGGGCGATGAGCTGCCCGAACTGGGACCCGAAGTCGAGGATCAGGACGAGTTCGTCGGTCATCGGGACCCCTACTTGCCAAGCTCCCGGGCCCGGTCGGCGGCGGCCGTCACCGCGTCCATCAGGGCCGCCCGCAGGCCGGCCCGCTCCAGGGCGTGCAGCCCGGCGATGGTCGTCCCGCCCGGGCTGGCCACCGCGTCCTTCAACGCCGCGGGGTGTTGGCCGGTCTCCAAGACCATCTTCGCCGACCCGAGTACGGTTTGCGCCGCCAGCGCCTGGGCCACGTCCCGCGGCAGCCCGGCCCGGACCCCGCCGTCGGCCAATGCCTCGATCATGACGTACACGAACGCCGGCCCGCTGCCGCTCAGCCCGGTCACCGCGTCGAGCAGCTTCTCCGGCACCGGCATCGCCACCCCGACCGCCCCGAACAGCTCGCCCACCAGGGCCACGTCTTCCGGGGTCGCCGCCGGGCCGGCCGCATAGCCGCTGGCACTGGCCCCGACTAGGCACGGCGTATTCGGCATCACCCGCACCAGCCGGACGCCCTCCCCCAGTCCGGCCGCCAGCGCCTCCAGCGTCACCCCGGCGGCGATCGACACCACCAGATGCCGCCCGGCCAGGTGCGGCCGCAGCTCGGCCAGCACCCCGGCCATCGCCTGCGGCTTGACCGCCAGCACCAGCACGTCGGCCGCGGCCGCCACCTCGGCGTTCGACCCGACCGCCTTCACCCCGGTGGCCGGCTCGAACTTCGTCCGGGCCGCGGGGTACGGGTCGCTGGCCCGCGACCGGGCGGCGTCCAACAGTCCGGCCCGGGACCACCCGGCGGCCAGCGCCGTGGCCATCTGGCCCGCCCCCACGAACCCGATCGCCGTCGCCATGCCGGCTCCAGCGGGAAAACGTCATCATACCGGCCCGGTCAACCCGTACCCAGGCCCCAGCCCTCATTGGTTCCGGCCGGGCGCCCCACCCCACGCCCGAACCATCTCATGTGACCGGAAGAAACTACGTCAGACCGACGCCCCGTCCCGGATGGGCGGAAACGCTGGCGGGCAACCCGTTCGCCGGGTATACCTTGCGGGAACCCCGCCCCACTCCCCGGGCTCACGCCCGGGGCTCGCCGGAAGGTTCCGCATGGCCGTCGCCGACACCCCCACCACCCCGGCCCGGACCGGGTGGGCTAGCCTCAAAGACTTGAACCGCTACCAGTGGTTCGTGTTCGCCGTCGCGGCCGTGGCCTGGATGGCCGACTGCATGGACCAGCAGCTCTTCAACCTGGCCCGCCGGTCGTCGATCACCGACCTCGTCGGCGGGGACCCGGCGGCCCAGGCCACCAAGGACGCGGTCGAGACCTGGAGCACGGTGTCCACCGCCGTGTTCCTGGTCGGGTGGGCGACCGGCGGCCTCACCTTCGGGGTGTTCGGCGACCGGCTCGGCCGGGTCCGCACCCTGACCTACACCATCCTCCTGTACTCGATCTTCACCGGCCTGTCGGCCCTGTCCCAGACCCCGTGGGACTACTGCCTGTACCGGTTCCTGACCGGCCTCGGGGTCGGCGGGGTGTTCGCGGCGGCCGTCGCCCTGTTGGCCGAGACGATGCCGGCCAACGCCCGGCCGTTCACCCTCGGGCTGATGCAGGCGTTCTCGGCCGTCGGCAACTGCACCGCCGCCCTCCTGTTCATCCTCCTCGGGCTGCTCGAACTCTACGGCCACCTCGACGGGCTCAAGTCCGTCGGGCTGAACGCCTGGCGGACCCTGTTCCTGATCGGCATCGTCCCGGCCCTGCTGGTGATCTTCATCCAGCGGCGGCTGGAAGAACCCGCCTCGTGGAAGGTGGCCAAGGCGGCGGCCGACGCCGGGGTCGGGAAGAAGCTCGGGTCCTACGCCGACCTGTTCGGCGGCGGGTGGGTCACCCGGCACGCCGTCCTCGGCATGATCCTGTCGTTCGTCGGGGTGGTCGGGCTGTGGGGGATCGGGTTCTTCTCGATCGACCTCCAGCAGAAGATTTTCCCGCCGGTGTACGCCAAGGAGGCGGCCGACATGGGGCTGACCGGCCCCGACGCCGCCAAGTATGTCCGCGGCCAGGGGATCATCTGGGCCGGGGTGACCTCGCTGGCGATCAACGTCGGGGCGTTCTTCGGGATCAGCGCGTTCAGTTGGCTGGCCGAGCGGGCCGGGCGGCGGCCGGCGTTCGCGGTCACGTTCGTGGCCGCCGGTGGGAGCGTGGCCCTCCTGTTCACGGGCCTGTCCGACCGGGTGAACCTGGTCTGGATGAGTATGCTGATGGGGTTCTGCCTATTGGCCCTGTTCGGCGGGTACGCGATCTACCTGCCGGAGCTGTTCCCGACCCGGCTGCGGGCGACCGGGACGAGCTTCTGCTACAACGTCGGCCGGTTCATCGCGGCCAGCGGGCCGGTCGCCCTGGGGGTGCTGACGAACCAGGTATTCGCCGACGCCAAGACGGCCGACGCCCCGGAGATGCCGTCCCGGTACGCCGGGCTGGCCATGTGCTCGATCTTCCTCCTCGGGCTGGCGGTGTTGCCGTTCCTCCCGGAGACGAAGGACAAGCCGCTGCCGGAGTGATAAATCAACCCCTCCCCCGGCCCCTCCCCTCAGAAGGGAGGGGAGGGGCCGGGGGAGGGGTTTCGGACCGGAGGCCACCTTGACCACGACGGTTGCAACCCCCGACTGGCTGGCCCGGCGGGACGGGTCGCTCCGGCCCGGCGTCCAGCCGTACATGCTGTTCGTGCTGGTCGGCGGGGTGCCGCAGTACAAGGTGGAGGCCCGGCCGGCGGCCGGGACGTACACCTGCGCCGTCCAGCAGAGCGTCAACGGCCGGCGGCTCGACGACCCGGCCCTGACCTACCCGACCGCCGACGCCGCCTTGGCCGGCGGGCTGGACCAACTCCGGGCCGCGCTCGGGTGGTGAAACCGGATGTGGACCCAGGCCTTCGACCTGGGCTGACGGAACCGGCCCTCCGGGCCGGCAGTCCCGACCCCGGCCCGGAGGGCCGGTTCCGTCAGCCCAGGTCGAAGGCCTGGGTCCGCATTACCGGCCCCGGGCCAGGAACGTCAGCCCGCCCCCCCCGGCCCGGCAGACCTGGTCGAACCGGTAGTGCCGGACCAGCCGGATCAGGGTTTCCGCCTCGGCCGCGGTCGCCACCTCCCACAGCACCTTGTCCTGCCCGCTCCGGGCCGGCTCGACCACCACCCACCGGCCCCCGGCCTCGCGGGCCGCGAGCAGGTTCGGGTCGAACGTCCGGCTCAGGTGGGACAACGACACCCGGACCGGGGCCCGCCCGCCGACCAGGAAGAACGTCACCGGCCCGACCGTGCCGAACTCGGTGAACCGCCCGTCCTGGACCGTCCGGGCGGCGTCCCGGGCGCCCCACTCGGCCGGCCCGAACCGGGCCAGCACGTCCGGCCCGTGGGCCAGCACCCACTCGGCCCCGTCCCGCCGGGCCTCCACCTTCCGCGGGTCGATCCGGACCATCTCGCCGACGTACCCCGCACCGGCGCCGGGCAGCGGCACCCCGGTCCGGGCCAGGGCCTGCTCCTGGGACGCGACCGCGAGCGGGTTCGCGGCCGGGCGGGGTTGCTCGTCCCCGTCCGGGCCGACGAAGAAATAGGTCAGGGCCGGGACCGCGGCCGACGCCCCGACCATCCCCACCCGGTTGAACCCGTACTTCCGGGCGACGGCCAGGGCCTGCTCGGCGTCGGCCTTATGCGGGCCGCAGTTGAACACGATGTTCGCCGCGTCCCGGACGACCCAGACGCCGCGGACTTGCTCGACGCGGGCGGTGGCGAGATCGAGCGGCACGACGTGCCGGGGGAAGCCGGCGACCTTGACCGGCTTCCCCCCCCGCAGCCCGTACTCGACGACCGGCTTGGGCGACCCGACCCGGACCCACTCGGTCGGCCGGAGGTCGCGGAGGACCCGGGCGGCCGCCCGGGCGGCGTGTTCGTCGGCGGTGGCCAGGATCACCCGCCCCGGCGACCCGACCCGCCAGACGCCGTCCGCCCGGGTGACGGTCACGGCCCCGCTGTCGAGGTAGACCTTGTCCTCGGGGTACGGCAGCGGCACGTCGGCGGCGGGCGAGCCGGGGGTAGCCACCCCCGGCCGCTGGGCCGGGTCGAGGAGGTTCGGCGGGAGACGCGCCGGGGCCGTCTGCGCCGGCGGCAGGCTCTTGGGCGGGTCGGGAAGGCGGGGAACCTGGATCGGCGGGGCCGGCGGCTGGGGGAACTGGGCGACGGCCGATGACCCGGCGACGACCAGCCCGACGAGAACGAGACGCCCGCGCATAACACACCCCGGGAGTTTCCGGGATGTATCGGTTGGCGGGGGCAGGAAATGAAGACCAGGGGCTCACGCCCCCGGCTACGCGCTGTCGTCCCCTCCGGGGACTTCGATCATTTTCAGCCCCCGGAGGGGGCGGCGAGCGCGTAGCCAGGGGCGTCAGCCCCTGGTCCGAAAATACCCTACTTCAGGACCTCCAGCTTGATGTCCTTGAACCGCACCTCGGTCGGGCCGCCGCTGTGGACCTGCAAGCCCACCAGCCCGCGGCGGCTCAGCTTCTCGTCGGTGTAGTCCGTCACCAATTGGCCGTTGATCCAAATCTTCACCTTCGGCCCGCGGGCCTCGACCACGTAGTCGTTCCAGTCGCCCGGCTTGACGTGCTGCTCGCCGCCCTCCTTGGCCAGGATGCCGCGGCCGCTCTCCTCGTACAGCTTCCCCCACCAGCCCTTGCCGATGTCGGCCTGGGGGCCGCGCATCTCCCCCCCCTCGATCCGCTCGCTCCGGAACTGGATGCCGCTGTTGGCGTCGTTCGGGGTCAGCTTCACCTTCAGCGACAGTTTGAAATCTTCCACCGCGACGGCCGAGGTTAGGAAGTTGTTGGCCTTCAGCCCCTTCTCGCTCTTGCCGACGATGGCCCCGTCCACCACCGACCAGACCTCCTTGTCCCCGTCCCAGCCGGTCAGGTCCTTGCCGTTGAAGAAGTCCTTGGCGTTCTCCGGCGTGGCCAGCATCGGCACCTGCTGCGGGTGCCGCAGGTAGGCCACCAGCGCCCGCAACTCCGGCTCGGTCGTCGTCTTGAGGATGTCGTCCGGCATCATCGACAGGTCGGACGGCTTCTGGTCCTCGACATCGGCCTTCGGGACGACCACGGTTTCGGTCGCGGTCACGACGGTCACGGCCGCCCCCGGCCCGTCCTTGACGATCCCGGTCAGCACCCGGCCATCAGCCAGCCCGACCCGGGTGGCGGCGTACTCCTTCGGGATGACGGCCGACGGGTCGAGGATGTTTTCGAGCAGGTAATCCAGGTCGGCCCGGTTGGAGCCGGTGATGTCCGGGCCGACCTTGCCGCCGACCGCGTACAGGGTGTGGCACTGCTGGCAGGTGCGGGCGAACACGGCCCGGCCGAGGCCGAGGTCGACCGGCCCGGAGTACGGCCGGGTGATCTTGCCTTTCCACTCGGCGATCAGCCGCTTGCGGTCCTCCGGGGTGTCGCGGACGACGCCCCACAGGTCGGCGATCTGCTTGTCCAGGGTGGCGTCGCCGAGGTTGCGCAGTTGCCGGACGGTCTCGGCCGACACGTCGGCGGCCGGCACCGTCTTCCCGGCCACGGCCGCCATGAGTTCCTTCGCGTACCCCGCCCGGGCGGCCAGGGTGGCGATGGCCTCCCGCTTCTCGGCCGTCGAGAACGCGGGGTAGGACTTGAGCAGGACGGCCGGCGTCTGCGGGTCGTCGAACGCCGCCAGCCCGCGGACGGCCGCGGACCGGACGGCCGGGTCGGCGACCAGCCCTTGTAGGACCGGGACGAGTTCCGGGTCCCGGGCGTCAACGAGGCTCGTCACGGCGGCGACCCGGACACCGGGGGCGGCCTTCGGGTCGTTGACGACGGCCCGGACGGCGGCGAACGCCCCCTTGTCGCCGAACACCACCCCGAGGGCCTGGGCCTGGTTCCGCACGTCGGCCGAGTCCGACTTGGTCAGCACGGCCGCCGCGGCGGCCCACTCCGGCGGCATGGGGAACTGCCGCTTCCCCTTCAGCCCGTCGGTGAGCCCGCGGAGGTAGGCCACCTGCCGGCCGGGGTCGGTCGCCTCGCCGGCCAGCTTCACGAGCAGGCCGACGGCCTCGGGGGTGCCGATGGCCCCGACCCGCCGGGCCGCCCACGGCAGCAACTGCGGAATCTTGGCGTCCGCGGCGATTTCGAGCATCACGCCCGGCTCGATCCCAGCCCCTTCCAGCGCGTACCAGTCCAGGTACGGCAGGTTGTGGTCGGCCGCGTCCTCGCCGTGCCGGAGCAGGTCGACCAGGATGCCGTAGCAGGACGGGGTACGGACCGGCCGGAGGTTGCCGGCGACAACCCGGCGGACCACAGCCGAATCGGGCTTGTTGATGTCCTCCCGCAGGTGCCGCGCCAGGACATCGGCCTTCGCCTCGTCCGCCCGGGCCCGCTCGTCCAGGGCGATCAACGCCCCCCAGGCCCGCACGGCGGGAGAGGCGTCCTGGCGGGCCCGCAGGTAATCCTCGAGCCGCGGCCCGGTGGTGACGCCGAGGGCCCACAACGCCCGGAGCCGCTGGGTTTCGTCCTTGTGGTCGGTGGCGAGCGCGGTTAGGGCGGGTACGGTCGCCGGGTCGAGCTTCTTCGCCGCCGCCCGCTCTTGAAGAATCCGCCGGGCGTGGCGGACGTACCACTCGTTGTCGCTGAGCTGGTACTTCACCAACTCCTCGTCGGTGGCCTTCTGCAAGTCGACCTTCGCGGGCTTCGTGTCCTTGTGGACGATCTTGTAGATGCGGCCGTTCGTCCGGTCCCAGATTTCCGGCTCCGGCCGGTGGCAAATCTGCTTGTCGTACCAGTCGCTGAGGTAGGCGTTGCCGTCGTGCGAGGCCTGCAGGGCGACCGGGATCGCCCACCGGTCGTTCATCAGCAGGAAGTCCGGGTTACGGTCGGCGACGTACCCGCTCCCCTTCGGCCGCAGTACGTCCACGTTCAGCCGGTGGCCGTGCAGGTTGCCCATCAGCAGCTTGCCGTGGTACTCCTTCGGCCACAGCCCGCCCTGGTAGCAGAGGAGGCCGCTGTGGGCGTGGCCGCCGCCGGCCGCGTCGCTGCGGTTGTTCCCGGCGTGCGGGTTCGGCCCGGCGTAGTGCCGGTGGACGGCGATCGTCGGGATGTCCTCGAACGTGAACGGGTTGAAGTGCGTCCCGGCCTGGCGGTTGTACCGCCCGCCCTGGACGATGTGCCACATGTGCGGGATGACGCACGCCTCGATGAAGAACTCGCCGTGGGCGTTGTAGTCCAGCCCCCACGGGTTGCTCGTCCCGTGGGCGAACACCTCGAACGTGTGCTTCGTCGGGTGATACCGCCAGATGCCGGCGTTGATCCGCTCCCGCTTGTCGTCCGGGGTGCCGTGCTTGCCGACCTTGGAATGCGTGAAGACGCCGTGACAGCCGTACAGCCAGCCGTCCGGCCCCCAGATGAAGCTGTTCAGGGTTTCGTGGGTGTCCTGGAAGCCCCAGCCGTCGAGCAGGATTTGCGGCTCGGCGTCGGGCTTGTCGTCGCCGTCCTTGTCGGGGATGAACAGCAGGTACGGGGCCGCCCCGACCCAGACGCCGCCGAACCCCAGCTCGATGCCGCTGACGAGGTTCAGCCCCTCCATGAAGACGGTCCGCTTGTCGTGCTTACCGTCGCCGTCAACGTCCTCGAAGATGACGATCCGGTCGCCCTTCGCCTTCTCCGCGTCGGGCAGCACCGGCCCCGGGTGCGGGTGCCGGCGGGGGTAGGTGTAGGCTTCCACCACCCACAGCCGGCCGCGGTCGTCGGTACACATGGCGATCGGCTGGTGGACATCCGGCTCGCCGGCGAACAGCTTCACCTCGAACCCCGGCGGCACGGTCATGGCCGCGGCCGCCTTCTCCGGCGGCAGCCCGGCGTGGGGGTACACGTCCTGGGCGGTCGGGGCCGGCGGCGGCCGGACGCCCTGCGGCTTCTCGTTGTGGAAGCGGAAGTCGTCGAAGTTGACGTGCCCCCAGTGGCCGGTGTGCTTGTCGACCAGCCGGATGCGGAGGTTGAAGTTCTTGTACCGGGTCAGGTCGACGGCCACCCGCTCCAGGTCTTCCTTCTCCGTCCCGCTGGCCCGGAAGATGACTTCCTCCCCGGGCGTCAGCACCAGCTCGACGCAGGTTTCGGCCGCGTGCGGGCCGCCGCCGACCAGGAAGCTGGCCCACGGGTGGGTGACCTTGAACGGCGTGCTGGTCAGGGTGCCGGTCGGCTTGTCGCCGAACCGCTCGAACCCGCCGACCCAGTAGTTCCCCTGGTGCCGGCTGTACGAATCGGACCGTCGCGGGTGGACGGTGTCGCCCTTGACCGGCTGGTCGCGGAAGGCCTCGCCGTCGGCCGACCAGTCCTTCAGGGTGCCGGCCTCGAAGTCGAGGTTGAGCGGCTGGCCGTCGGACCCGACGGGCAGGACGCCGGCGCTCGGGGTGGGTTCGGCGGACGGGGCCAGCAACGCCAGGGAGAGGATGGCAGCGTTCATCCGGGTGCCCGGGGTGGGAGCGGCGGTTCGCCGGGTAGGGCAGGTGCTTTCCGTGATACCCGCTCCGGACGGGCCGAGCAAGGGGCCGGCACAACGGTTGCAGCCGGTCGATCGGTGGGCGAGCCCCGCGCGTGGGCGAGGGGAGTTCCGAAGCTCCGGTCGCTCACGCTCCCGGCTCGCCAGCCGGCCCCGGCGGGGAGGGGGTTACGGGGTGGGGTCGTTTCCCGGAGATCTCATGTCTACCGCCGTCGCCGACCGCCCCGCCGGGGCCGACACCGCCCACGCCCTCGCCCACGACGTGGAGTGGGTGCCGCTGTCGATCGTCAACGCCTACCTGGTCGGCCCCCGCGGGGCGGGCGACGGCGAGTGGGTGCTGGTCGACGCCGGGATGCCGTTCTCCGGCGGGGCCATCCGCCGGGCCGCGGCCGCCCGCTACGGGAACTCCCGGCCGAAGGCGATCATCCTCACCCACGGCCACTTCGACCACGTCGGCGTGTTGAAGGAGTTGGCCGCGGAGTGGGACGTGCCGGTCTACGCCCACCCGCTCGAACTCCCGTTCATCACCGGCCGGAGCAGCTACCCGCCCCCGGACCCGGCGGTCGGCGGCGGGATGATGGCCTACACCTGCCGGGCACTGCCGCGGGGGCCGGTGAACGTCGGCCAGCGTGCCCGCCCGCTGCCGAATGATGGGACGGTGCCCGGGATGCCCGGGTGGCACTGGGTCCGCACCCCCGGCCACGCCCCGGGCCACGTCGCCCTCTTCCGCGAGACCGACCAGTTCCTGATCGCCGGCGACGCCTTCGTCACCACGAAGCAAGAGTCGGCGGTGTCGGCCCTGACGCGGGTGCCCCAGAAGGTGTGCCGGCCGCCGGCCTACTTCACCCAGGACTGGCAGGCGGCCAAGGCGTCGGTCCGGGCGCTGGCCCGGCTCCGGCCGGAGGTCGCCGCCACCGGCCACGGCGTCCCGATGCGGGGCCAGGAGCTGCGGGACCAGCTCGACGCCCTGGCCCATGACTTCGACCGGGTGGCGGTGCCGTCGGTCGGGCGGTATGTGTCCGAGCCGGCCCGGTTCGACGAGCGGGGGACGGTCAGCTACCCGCCGCCGCTGGTCGAGCCGTTCGTCGGGCTAGCGGCCGGCCTCGGACTGGGGGTGGCGGTCGGGATGATGACCGCCGGGTCGGAGTAGGCCGGTGGCCCGGGATGATTCCCGGACGCCCGGGCCGGTCTTCCGCTTCCACCGATTCCACTCTACCCGCCCCGCCGGCCGCTTGCGGCCGGCCCCGCCCGGGTGGTACACTCCGCCGGTAGCCGCGGGCCGGACGTCGGGCCGGCCCCGCCACCGCCCGGCGTGCCCCCATGCCACCCTTCACCCTGGTCCTGGCGCTCGCCGGGTTGCCGCCCGCGGCCGAACCGGTCGACTGGCCGGCGCTGACCCAGAAGCCGCACGAGGCCAAGACGATCCCCGACCCCAGCCTGCCGCCCCTGCTCGTCGGCCCGGGCGGGGAGCCGATCGCCACGAAGGACGGCTGGGAAAAGGCCCGGGCCGCCCTCCGCGACCGGTGGCTGAAACACCTCGGGCCGTCGCCCGCCAAGCCGGCCGCACTCGACATCCGGGCGGGCGAGGCCGGGGCGTCGGACGGGTTCACCCGCCGCTTAGTAAGCTTCGCCAGCGAGGGCGACGACCGCATCCGCGCCCACCTGCTCGTCCCCGACGACCTCCGGAAGGGCGAGCGGCGGCCGGCCGTGGTCGTCTTCCATGAGACCACCGCCGACACCTTCCGCCAGCCGGCCGGCCTCGGGTCGAAGCCGGAACTGGCCCTGGCCGTTCACCTCGCCCGCCGGGGTTATGTGGCCCTCAGCCCCGAGTGCCCGATGATCCGGGAGCCGGCCGGGAAACCGGACGGCAAGCCGATCGACGCGGCGAAGGCCCAGGCGGCGGAGCTGGCCCGCCGCCGGCCCGGATGGACCGGGATGGGGAAGATGACGTTCGACGCCGCCCGGTGCATCGACTACCTGGAAACCCGGCCGGAGGTGGACAAGGACCGGGTCGGCTGCGTCGGCTTCTCGCTCGGGGCCAAAGAGGTGCTGTACGCGGTGGCGTTCGACGACCGGTACAGGGCCGGGGTGGCGAACGAGGGCGGGGTCGGGCTGCGGATGAGCAACTGGTTCGACCCGTGGTACCTCGGGGCCGGGATGGAGCGGCACGTCCCGGCGTCCGAGCACCACCAGCTGCTGGCCCTGGCGGCCCCGCGGGCGGTGCTGGTCATGGGCGGCGGGTCGGCCGACGGGGACGCCAGTTGGCCGTTCGTCCGGGCGGCCCTGCCGGTGTACCGGCTGTACGGGGCCGCCGACCGGGTCGAGCTGTTCGACCACGGCGGGAAGCACACCTTCCCGCGGGAGGGCCGGCGGGTCGCCTACCGGTGGCTCGACCACTGGCTCGGGCACACGCCGACCCGAGACGAGGTTGGCCCCTGATCGCGCAGGTGCCCTACGGAGCGACGCCATGAGCCGGGCGAAGACCGAATACCGGTACGAGAAGCTGACCTGGCCGGAGGTCAACGACGCGGTCGACCTCGGCCAGGTGTGCGTCGTCCCGTGCGGGGCGGTCGAGCAGCACGGCCCGCACCTGCCGCTGGACGTGGACCTGGTCTGCCCGACCGGGATCGCCGCCGGGGCCGGCCGGGAAATCCCGGACAAGCTGCTCGTCCTGCCGGTCGTGGCCTACGGCTACACCGGGCATGTCATGGACTTCCCCGGGACGATCAACCAGGACTTCGAGCACTTCATGCATCACGTGCTCGACATCACCAAGTCGCTGGCCTACCACGGGTTCAAGAAGATTGTGCTCCTGAACGGCCACGGGTCGAACATGCCGAACCTCGACCTGGTGGCCCGGCGGACCAACCTGGAGACGGACGCCGAGTGCTGCGTCGTCGCCTGGTGGAACCTCCTGACGGTGGACAAGGGCTTCCTGCCGCGGTGGCGGCAGAGCAAGTTCCCCGGCGGCTGCTCCCACGCCTGCGAGCTGGAGACGAGCCTGTACCTGTACCTCGACGGCGACAACGTCCGGAAGGACCTCATCAAGAGCGGCACCATCTCGTTCAACGACGAGGACAGCCCGTTCAACTGGGTGGACCTGTTCGCGGCCGGGCCGGCGACGGTCGTATCGTGGACGAGCAGCTACTCCGACACCGGCGTATTGGGCGACGCCGAGCTGGCCACCGCCGAGAAGGGCCGGGAGGCCTACGAGGAGGCGGTCCGGCAGTTGGTCCGGTTCGTCGGCTGGTGGAAGGACCGGCCGAAGGACGTGCGGAAGGACCGGCACCGCCGGCCGCCGACGATGCCGCTCCCGTGGGGCCAACGGCCGGTCGGCCCGGGGGGTGTCGGATGACCATCGCCGACATCAAGCTGACCGGGCTGTCGGGCGGGACGGTCGAGGGCGGGTGGGCCGAGGAGCTGACGCCCGCGGACAACGTCCACACCGTCGTCGAGGTGGTGGCCGACGACGGCCGGGTCGGGGTCGGCAGCGCGTTCACCAGCCGGGCCCTGGTCGCCGCGGCGGCGGACCTGCTGCGACCGCTCCTGGCCGGCGAGCGGGCCGACGAGCCGGCCCGGGTGAGCGAGAAGCTCCGCCAGCACACCTTCTGGCAGGGCCGGGGCGGGGCCGTCGAGCACGCCATCAGCGGCATCGACATCGCCCTGTGGGACCTGTTCGGGAAGGTCGTCAGCCAGCCGGTCGGCCGGCTGCTGGGCGGCCTCTACCGGACGAAGATCAAGCCCTACGGGTCGCTCCTGTTCGACGAGCCGGACCGGCTGCGGGAGAAGCTGCGGGCGGCCGTGGCCCGGGGCTTCCGGGCGATCAAGCTGGGGTGGAAGCCGTTCGGCCGGCGGGACGCGGCGACCGACGAGCAGCTCGTCCGGACGGCCCGCGAGGCGGTCGGCCCGGGGGTCGAGCTGATGGTCGACGCCGGCGGCAGCGACGCCTTCTGGCCGCACGGGTACAAGTGGGCGTTGCGGACGGCCCAGATGCTCGCGGGCTACGACGTGGTCTGGTTCGAGGAGGCCCTGCCGCCGGACGACCTGGCCGGGTACGCCGAACTCCGCCGGCACTCGCCGGTGCCGATCGCGGCCGGCGAGGTCGTCACCCGCCGGCAGAGCTTCCGGCCGCTGTTCGAGCAGAAGTGCGTGGACATCGTCCAGCCGGACTGCACCAAGTGCGGCGGGCTGACCGAGGCCTGGCGGGTGGCCTGGGCGGCCCACGACCACAACGTCCTGTGGGTGCCGCACGGGTGGAACACGGCCGTCGGGCTGGCGGCCGACATCCAGCTCGCTTGCGCCATGCCGGTGGCCCGGTACGTCGAGTTCCTCACCCCGTCGCCCTACGTCGACGAACTGATCACGGTGCCGTTCCGGCCCGACGCCGACGGGCTGCTAACCCTGCCCGACAAGCCCGGCCTCGGCATCGAGCTGAACCGGGACGCGCTGGCCCGGTTCGGCACGTAAGGCCAGTAGCTGGTGGCACAGGCCTCCCGGCCTGTGCCCAAATGCAGCACAGGCCGGGAGGCCCGTGCCACCAGAGCCGCGCGGTCCATCGGTCCGTTCCCCCTTCCCCCGGGCCTCGCCCATGCCCGACGCCCCGCCGACGCGAGTACGGGCCGGCGTCGTCGCGTGGCTGTGCGGGCTGGCCGGGCTGCTCTACCTCGACCGCATCTGCATGGGCCAGGCGGTCGTCCCGATCCAGCAAGACCTCGGGCTGTCGAACAGCCGGATGAGCCTGGCCCTGATGGCGTTCACCCTGGCCTACGGGCTGTTCGCCGTCCCGGCCGGGCGGTGGGGCGACCGCCGCGGGCCGCGGGCGGTACTCGCGGCCCTCGTGCTGGCCTGGTCGCTGTTCACCGGGCTGACCGGGGCGGCGGCCGGGCTGGTCGCCCTCGTCGTGGTCCGGTTCCTGTTCGGGGCGGCCGAGGCGGGGGCACTGCCGAACGCGGCCAAGGTGGTGGCCCGGTGGTTCCCGGCCGGCGAGCGGGGGCGGGTGCAGGGGGTGATGCTGGCGGCCGCCCAGCTCGGGGCGGTGGCCGCCCCGGCGGCCAGTGCGTACCTGATCGAGGCGGCCGGGTGGCGGTGGGTGTTCCCGGCCTACGGGCTGCTCGGGGTCGCCTGGGCGGTCGGCTTCTGGCTCTGGTTCCGGGACGACCCGACCGCCCACCGGGGGGTGAACGACGCGGAGCTGCGGCTCATCCGGGCCGGAGCCGATACCGGACCGGCGGCGGCCGACCCCGGCCCGGTGCCGTGGGCCGCGGTCGCCGGCAACCGCGGGGTGGCCGTCCTCAGCCTCATCATGGTGCTCGGGGCGTTCTACACCTACTTCTTCTACTCGTGGTTCCAGAAGTACCTGAGCGCCGCCCGGGGGGTGGACAACGTCGAGGCCGGGCTGCTCACCTCGCTGGTCATGGCCGGGTCGGCGGCCGGGATGCTCGGCGGCGGGTGGCTGGCCGACCGGCTCTCGCGGTGGGCCGCCGACCCGGTCGCCGCCCGCCGCGGGGTCGGGGTGGTCTGCTACCTGGTCGCCGCCGGGTGCCTGTTCCTCGGCGTCCGGTCGGACGACCCGGCCGCGACCGCGGCCTTGTGGGGCCTGTCGTTCTGCGCCATGCACGTCACCCTACCGAACTGGTGGGTGCTGGCGATCCCGCAGGCCGGCCGGCACACCGGGGCCCTGACCGGGCTGATGAACGGCCTGGGGGTGCTCGGGGCGCTGGGCTCGCAGGGGTTCGTCGGCTGGTACACCGACCGCCAGGAGGCCGTCCACGGGCTGACCGGCCGGGCCGCCTGGGACCCGCTGTTCGACGTGTACGTCGGGGTGCTCTTGGCCGGGGCCGTCGCCTGGTGGCTGTACCGCTTCACCCCGCTACCCGACCGGCCGGAATCCGGTGGCGGCGCGGCCCCGGGCCGCGTGTAATGGCGGACACGCCCCGCCACCCTCCCGGTGCCGTCATGGACCGCCGATCATTCCTGGCGACCGCCCTCGCGTCCCCGCTGGCCGCGGCCGTCGGCCGCGAGGACCGCCTCCGCCGGTTCCTGTACGTGGTCTGCCCCGGCGTCCGCGACTACCTCCAGTTCGGCGGGGCCGGCCTCCTGGTCTTCGACATCGACGACGGCCACCAGTTCGTCAAGCGTACCCCCACCGCCGCCAGCGTGGCCGTCAAGCCGCGGAACGTCAAGGGCGTGGTCGCCAGCCCGGCCACCCGAAAGCTCCACTTCACCACCCCGGAGGCCCTGTTCTGCGTCGACCTCGTCACCGGCAAGACCGACTGGGGCAAGGAGCTGCCCCAGGGGTGCGACCGGCCGGCCGCCACCCCGGACGGGAAGACGCTGTTCGTGCCGTCGTTCGAGCGGGACATCTGGAACGTGGCCGACGCCGCGACCGGCGACGTGGTGGCCACGATCGAGACCAAGAGCGGCGCCCACAACACCGTCTGCGGCTTGGACGGCAAGCGGGTCTACCTGGCCGGGCTGAAGTCGCCACTGCTGACCGTCGTGGACACCAAGTCCTACAAGGTGGTCGGCCAAGTCGGGCCGTTCGCCGCCCCGGTCCGGCCGTTCACGATCAACGGCAAGCAGACCCGGTGTTACGTCTGCGTCAACGACCTACTCGGGTTCGAGGTCGGCGACCTGACGACCGGCAAGAAGCTCCACCGGGTCGAGGTGCCGGGGTTCCGGAAGGGGATGGTGAAGCGGCACGGCTGCCCCAGCCACGGGGTCGGGCTGACCCCGGACGAGGCCGAGGTGTGGGTGGTGGACGCGGCCAACGAGCGGGCCCACGTCTTCGACGCGACGGCCAACCCGCCCGCGTACAAGGAGAGCATCAAGCTCCGGGAGCAGCCGGGCTGGGTGACGTTCAGCCTGGACGGGAAGTTCGCCTACCCGTCCACCGGCGAGGTGATCGACGCCGGAACGAAAAAGATCGTGGCCCGGCTGGCCGACGAGGAGGGGCGGGAGGTCCACGGCGAAAAGATGGTGGAAATTCACTTCAAGGGCGGGGTGCCGGTCGCGACCGGCGACCAGTTCGGCCTCGGCCGCAAGACCTGACGCGCGGGGCGCCCGCCGCCGGTCACATCGCCCGGTCGTGGGCCCATGGGAACCGGCGGCCGGTGAAGAACTCCTTGTACTCCGCGTCCGTCGGGTCGCCGATCGTTTCCGGGTCGAACGCCGCGTTGACCATCCGCAGCAGGGCGGCGACGTCGGCGTCCGGGTAGCCGACCCCGCGGACCTCGAAGTAGTCCTTGTTCACGTCGAAGAGCTGGTACCGGTCCGGCCAGACCCGGACGAACCACGGCTCCCGCAGCTCCCACCGGGCCCGCTTCAGGAACTCCAGCGCGGCCGGCAGCCCGCCGGGGTGGAAGTCGTGGACGGCGCGGGGTTCGGACATGGATGGTTCCGAACGGCGGGCGGGGGGCGTGAGCCCCGTTCTTTCCCCTCTCCCCTTGAGGGAGAGGGTGGCCGACGGCACGGAGTGCCGGAGGCCGGGTGAGGGGACGCGGGCAAGTGAACGTCCCCTCACCCGCCGGCCTGCGGCCGGCTGCCCTCTCCCTCAAGGGGAGAGGGCGGAAAACGGACGGGCGCCCCGGACGCCCGCTCACCGCACCCCGGCCAGGTCCTGGAGGGTGTGCCAGTTCTCCAACCGGTCCTGCTTGGCGGCCAAGAGGGTGGCCGACGGGTTGCCGTCCTTGTCGAAGTGCTTGGCGAACCGCCCCTCGGTCCGGGCGAAGTCGACGAACGTCACCTCCTGCCCGGTCTTCGGGTGGACGTACCAGTCGCCCTTCATGTTCGGGTTGCCCATCAGCGAGACGCGGCTCTTGATCGTGCCCCCGGCCCGGGGGTCGTAGACCACCAGCGGGAACGCCCGGGTGTCGACCGCCAGCCGGGCCTGCTCCCCGGCCATGTTGTCCGCGACGCCGTGCTCCGGCTGGCAGGTGGTGTAGCAGACGACGATGGCCGGGCCGTCGAACTCCATCGCCCCCAGCACCGCCTTGTAGAAGTGGTTGGCGTGGGCGCAGGTGGTCTGGGCCACGTAGGTCCGCGGGTGCATCATGGCGATCTGGGCGATCTCCTTCCGCCGCTCCTGCTTCCCGCCGAAGGCGTTCCCGTGGACCGACATCTTGGTGTTCTGGCCGGTGAAGCTGGCCGTCGACGCCTGCCCGCCGGTGTTCGAGTAGACTTGCGTGTCCAGCACGAACACCTTGATGTTCATCCCGCTGGCGAACATCCGGGACAGGGCCTGGAACCCGATGTCGTACATCGCCCCGTCCCCGCCGACGACCCACAGCGGCTTGTTCTGCCAGCCCATCTGGTCCCACCGCATCCGCACCCCGATGGCGTAGGTCGGGGCGTTCTCGAACAGCGAGTTGGTCCACGGGACCAGGTACGGGTTGTACGGGTAGGTCGAGGTGTACACCGTGTTGCACCCGGTTGCCGCGACAATGCCCCACTTCTCGCCGAACTTGCTGCCGGTGGCGGCGCACATCATCCGCAGGGCGGTGCCTTCGCCGCACCCGGCGCACGACCCGGCCCCGCCGGTGTAGATGTGGGTCTGCTCCTTGAGCATCATGTCGATCAGCAGGTTGCCGCTGATGAACTTCTCGTCCGACGGTCCCATGTCCTTGAACAGCCGGTGGCTCTTGCGGGCCGTCACCATCTTCTCGTCCGTCTTGCCCACCATCTTCAGGGCGTCGTCGTCGCAGACGGTGACGCACTCGGCGCACCCCTTGCACTTGGACGGGTCGATGATGATGTTGAACATCCCGCCGACGCCCTGCTTCTTCTTCCCGGCGTCGTAGTACTTCTTGGTCCGCGACCACTGGGCCTTGAACATCTCCCGGTCGGCCTCCGGGACGGCCGCCAGCTTCCGCTCCCAGTCGTCCTCGCCCAGCACCTTGCCGAGGATGGCCGTGTCCGGGCACTCGGTCACGCAGTCCATGCAGCCGGTGCAGTTCTCCGGCAGGTACTCCGGGATTTCCGGGGCGATGTAGCTGAAGTCCCGCAGCGACGCCGTCCCGGCCGGGATGAGCGACCGGGCGACCGACAGGTCGGCCGGCAGCTCGTTCTCGCCGTAGCCCTCCTCGTACCCGCGGATGATCCGCTCGTTGAAGTCGGACACGTCCAGCACCGGCAGGCCGACGGCGGCCTTCAGCCCGACCGGCTTGTACGGCCGGTCGACCAGGGTGCCGTAGCAGTTGTTGTTGAACGGGTCCTTGTCGCTCGCCGCGTTCATCGACGGCGGGGCGGGGGTGGCGGTGGCCATGGGGGAGAACTCCGGTCCGGGTGGTCGGTGGTGTTCCGCATCGGAACCCGGGGCTTCACCCCGGGCTAGGTTGTGTCGGGCTTTCAGCCCTCCGGACCATGTCTTGAGGGCTGAAAGCCCGACACAACATAGCCCGGGGTGAAGCCCCGGGTCGGCGTTAACCGCATCCGTCCCGCTACTGGGCGAAGATGATCTCCTGCGGGATCTCCTTCATCTCGGTGGCGCCCCGCTTGATGCACTTCATGTTGTCCTTGATGACCTGGTCGCCCCGCTTGCCGAAGTACTTCCGGAGGGCCTTCTCGACCCCGGCGTCGACCTGCTCGTCGGACATCTCGGCCTCCTTCGCGTAGGGCGTCAGCCGGAGGAACGCCCCGAGCAGGACGATCCCCTGCATCCGCATCTGGAGGTCCGGCTCGTCGGCTTCCTCCCGGGCGATCCGGACCATGTCGCAGTAGTACACCCGGGCCTTCTTCTCCCGGAGGGCGTGCTTGTTCTCGTGCGGGATGCGGGCCCACACGTCGGCCGGGTCCTGGTACGGCGACTGCATGAACACCGCCCCGCCGGGGACCAGCCCCTTGAGGGTCAGCGGGCTGAGCATGGCCGTCGGGTCGTTGACGCAGAGTAGTTCGACCTTTTCCAGCTCCGCGTGCATCTGGATGTGGGTGTCGGCGATGGTCAGGTAGTACGTCGTCGGCAACCCCTTCTTCTCGGACCCGTACTTCGGGTACGCCTGCACGTCCTTGCCGAACACGTTCCCGGCGATGGTGGCGATCACCTTGTTGGTGGTCACGCTCCCGAACCCGCCGACCGAGTGCCCCCGCATCGAGAACCCGCCCTTCGGCCGCAGGTCCGGGTCGTCTTTCCGGGGCAGGGCGAGCGGGTGGTCGATGCCGACGCAGAAGTAGTGCGGGCCGTCCGCGATCATGTTGTAGAACGCCGCCACGATGTCCCCCGGCCGCACGTCCCGGCTGCCCAGCCCGGCGGCCGCGTGGTACACCTTCGGCGGGTCGCCGGTCAGCCGGTCCTGCCCGTTCTGGCCCAGGACGGCGTCGTAGAACGCGGCCTTGACCTCCCGGGTCAGGTGGTTCCCGGTCGTCGAGAGCGGGTCGTCCATCCGCTCGAACACGGTGAACGCCGCGCACCCCTTGAGCGCGTCGACCACCTCCTTCGCCGGGAACGGGCGGAACACCGACACCGTCAGGCACCCGGCCCGGACGTTCTTCTTCTCCCGCAGGTAGTCGACCGTCGCCTTCGCCGTCTCCATGTAGCAGCCCATCCCGACCAGGACGAACTCGGCGTCCTCGCACCGGTACGCCTCGACCGGCCCGTACTGCCGGCCGGTCTTGCGGCCGAACTCGTCGAACGCCTCCTGGAGGGCCGGCCCGACACGGTCGTAGTACCACCGCTGGGCGATCTTCCCCTTCATGTACGAGTCCTGGTTCTGCACCACCCCGGACATCATCGGGTGGTCCGGGTCCATCAGGTTGGTCAGCTTCTCCTTCGGGTCGCCGACGAACTCCTTCATGAACTCCGGCTCGATCAGCCGGACGGTCTCGACCGTGTGGGTGGTCAGGAACCCGTCCTGGACGGCGAAGAACGGGGTCTGGGTGGCCTCCGCGGCCCGGCGGGCGATCAGGCAGAAGTCGCCGGCTTCTTGCGCGTTGCGGGCGAACAGCATCCCCCACCCGCAGTCGGCCACGCTCATCACGTCGTCGTGCCCGGCGTGGACGTTGAGCCCCTGGCTGGTCAGGGCCCGGGCCCCGATGTTCATGACCACCGGCAGCCGCTTGCCGCTGATCGTGTACAGCACCTCCTTCATCAGCACCAGGCCCTGCCCGGAGGTGAAGTTGGTGACCCGCCCGCCGGCGACGGCGAACCCCTCGCACACGGCCGCCGCCGAGTGCTCGCTCTCCGGCTCGAAGAACATCAGGGTGTCGCCCCACAGGTTCGGCCGGCCGTTCATGACGGCCGCGTTGAACCCCCCGCCCATCGTCGTCGAGCTGGTGATCGGGTAGGCCCCGGCGGCCTGGCTGATGTTCACCTCGACGTGGACGACGGCCTCGGCCCCGTCGCAGGTGGTCGGGATGCCCGGGTACTGGTAGGCGGTCTCCTCGGCGTGCCTCTTCGGCTCGGCGGTGCGGGCGGGGCGCTCGGCGACGGCAGCGGTCATGGGCCTTCCCTTTCTGGCGGCGGACGGCGCGGCGGATGAAGCGGCCCCGGCCCGACCGGGGCGGAGCGAGGGTCGGGGGCGAACCGGGCCGGCGGTCGCGGCCCGGGCGAAGAACTGGGATGCAGTGTATCCCCCGGCCCGGCCGGCCGCAACGGAATAGTGCCGGCGGCCGCGGCCGTCAGCCCCCGCCGGGCGGGGCGATCCAGGCCCGGAAGGCGTCCTCGTCCACGTTCCGGCCGCTGACCACCACGACGAGGTCTCCGTCGCCGCCGAGGTCGATCGCCCCGCCGAACAGGGCCGCCACCCCGATCGCCCCGGACGGCTCGGTCCGCAGCCCGTGCCGGTCGTACAGCCACCGCATCGCCGCCCGGGTGGCCTCGTCCGGCACGGCCACCGACTCGGCGACCAGCCGCCGCAGGATCGGCCAGTTGTGCCCGCCCACGTCGTACGACAGGAGGCCGTCGCAGATACTGGCCGGGCGGTCGTGCCGGACCCGCTCGCCGGCCGCCAGCGACCGGCGGAAGTCGTCCGCCCCGGCCGGCTCGACTCCGACGATCCGGGCCGCCGGGAAGCCGTCGGCGACGGCGACGGCGTGACCGGCCATCAGCCCGCCGCCGCTGACCGGGCAGACGAAGTGCGACAGCCCCCGGCCCTCCCGCCGTAGCTCGGCCACGACTTCCAGCCCGCCCACCCCGTTGCCGGCGATGACGTCCGGGTCGTCGTACGGCGACGCCTGGACCGCCCCTTCCCGGTCGGCGATTTCGCGGGTCAGCCGGTCCCGCTCGCCGGTCAGGTGGTCGCGGGTGATGTCGTAGGTGCGGACCTCGGCCCCGAACGACCGGGTCAGCTCGAACTTCACCCGCGGGGCCGTCTCGGGCATGACCACGATCACCCGCCGGCCGAACCGCATCCCGGCGAAGGCGATCCCGGAGGCGAAGTTCCCGGACGAGTGGGCGGCGACCGGGCGGTCGCCGAGGCGGTCGTGGTTGGCGGCCATCCAGCCCAGCCCGCCGAGCAGCTTGAACGACCCGGACGGGGTCCAGCCGTAGTCCTTCAGCCAGACCCGCCGGGTCGGCGGCAACCCCAATTCCTTTTCCAGCGGGTGCGACCGGACCAGAGGGGCCGGGGAGACGTGCGGCCGGACCGCCCGCTCGGCGGCCCGGATGTCCTCGATGCCGACGACCCGGACCGACATGGCGACCTCCCCCGGCCCCGCCGGAGGGGGCCGGACGGGGCCACACCGCGAGTGGGCGTCGGCCGGTCGGCGGCGGGGAGTGAACCGGGTGGGACTCGAACCCACGACCAGCGGTTTAAAAGACCGCTGCTCTACCGACTGAGCTACCGGTTCAGGGGATGGGGGTATGGTAGACCCGGCGGCGGGGCCGTTCAACCGGACCGGCCCGGGTCGAGCAGCCGCAGCACCCGGCCCTCGTCGGCCGACAGCCCGCCGGCCGCCCGGCCCGGGGGCAGCGTCCCGGCGAGGTAGGCGTCGATGACGCCGGGGTGGATGTAGCTCTTGCGGCAGACGGCCGGGGTGTTCCCCAGCTCGGCCGCGACCTCCTTGACCACGGCCACGACCGCCCGCTCGGCGGCCGTCTTCGTCTCGGGCGTCGGCAGCTCGGCCAAGAGGGCGGCCGCCCGGACCGTCCCGGCCCAGGTCCGGAAGTCCTTCGCCGAGAACTCCTCCCCCGCAGCCCTGCGGATGTACCCGTTCACGTCCGCCGACCCGACCGGCCGGGGCTTGCCCCGCTCGTCCTCGTACTGGAACAGCTCCTGGCCCGGCAGGTCGCGGCACCGGCGGACGACCTTCGCCAGCCGGGCGTCCCCGACCGTCCGGTCGTGCCAGACCCCGCTCTTGCCCTTGAACCGAACCCGCAAGGCCCCGCCGGCGAAGGTGACGTGCCGGTCCTTCAGGGTGGACAGGCCGAACGTCCCGTTGGTTCGGGCGTACTCCGGGTTGCCGACCCGCAGGTGGGTGCGGTCGAGCAGGGCGACGACCGCGGCCAGCACCTTCTCCCGCGGCAGCCCGGGCCGGGCGAGGTCGGCCTCGACCTGCTCGCGGATGCGGGGTAGGACCCGGCCGAACCCGGCCATCCGGCCGAACTTCTGGTCCCCCCGCTTGGCCGTCCAGGCCGGGTGGTAACGGTACTGCTTGCGGCCGCGGGCGTCCCGGCCGGTGGCCTGGATGTGGCCGTTCGGCCGCGGGCAAATCCACACCCCCTCCCAGGCCGGCGGGATGGCCAGCGCCCGGATGCGAATGAGGACCGATTCGTCTTGCACCACCCGGCCGGAGGCGTCACGGTAGCGAAAGGCGGCGCGGACCCGCTCCCGGACGATCCCCGGGCCGCCGTCGCACACGTGGCAGAGCCGGGCCGTCGCCCGGAAGACCGCGCTGACCGCCGCCACCGCCATCGGCCGGCACCTCCGCCCGTCAGCGGACGCAACGGCCGTGCCGACCGGCCCGGGGTTTGCTCCGGTCGGTGGTCGGCGACCGGCCCCGCGGCGGGCCTGGTCGCCCCGTCACGCCGTTCCGGAGCCCGTGGATGACCGCGACCGAGGCCCCCGTCGACACCAGCCCGAAGGCCCTGCGGAAGTTGCTGAAGGAACACTTCGGGTTCCGCAAGTTTCGGCCGGGCCAGCTCGAGGCCGTCCAGGCCGCGATGGACCAGCGGGACACCCTCATCATCATGCCGACCGGGTCGGGCAAGAGCCTCTGCTTCCAGTTCCCGGCCCTGGAGCTGCCCGGGACGACGATCGTGGTCAGCCCGCTCATCGCCCTGATGAAGGACCAGGTCGACTCGCTCCGGGAGAAGGGCATCCCGGCGGTGGTGGTCAACAGCACCCTGCCGGCGGCCGACCGCCCGCAGGTGTTCGCGGACATCCTGGCCGAGAAGTACGACTTCGTCTACACGACCCCGGAGCAGCTCGCCCGGCCGGACCTGCGGGAGCTGCTGGCGAACCTGCTGGTCGACCTGTTCGTGGTGGACGAGGCCCACTGCGTCAGCCAGTGGGGCCACGACTTCCGCCCGGACTACCTGGCCCTCGGGCAGGCGATCGAGGCGATCCGCGAGCGGCCCCCGGTCCTGGCCCTGACCGCGACCGCCACCGAGGACGTGGTCGAGGACATCCTGACCCGGCTCGGCATCCCGGACGCCGACGTGGTCCACACCGGGTTCTACCGCCCGAACCTCACCCTGGTCGTCCGCCACGCCGAGGGCGACGCCGCCAAGCGGGCGGTCCTGCTCGACCTGCTGCGGGAGACGGACGGGACCGGGATCGTCTACGCGGCCACCGTCAAGGCGGCGGACGAGCTGGCCGCCTTCCTGGCCGACTGGGGCATCCCGGTGGCCGCCTACCACGGCCGGATGACCCCGAAGAAGCGGGCCGACGCCCAGGACCGGTTCATGGCCGGCGGGGTCAAGGCGATGGTGGCCACCAACGCCTTCGGCCTGGGCATCGACAAGCCGGACATCCGGTTCGTCGTCCACTACCACCTGCCCGGCACCGTCGAGGCGTTCTACCAGGAGTTCGGCCGGGCTGGGCGGGACGGCGAGCCGGCCACCGGGGTGCTGCTCTACGACCCGGCCGACCAGAAGCTGCAACGCTTCTTCGGCGGCGGCCGCTACCCGGAGGAGGCCGACCTGGTCAACGCCTACCACGCGGTCGGCCGGCTGGCCGACAACCCCGACCCGCCGACCCTGGCCGAGGTCCTGGCCATCTCCCCGGTCCCGAAGGCCCGGCTGAAGGTCTGCCTCGACCTGCTGGCCGTCCGCGGGGTCCTGCGGCCGGAGCCGGGGGGGCGGTATCGGGTCGTCCGCCGCGGGCTGGACCGGGACCAGATCGCCCGGGAGGGGCGGGCCTACCGCGACCGGGCCGACCGGGACGCGACCAAGCTGGCCCAGCTCGTCGAGTACGCCGAGGGGAGGCGGTGCCGGTGGCAACACGTCCTCGGGTACTTCGGGGACGACTCCCTGCCCGGCGGGCGGTGCGGCCACTGCGACGAGTGTTGACCGGCACCGGCCGGTTGTTACACCCCCGACACACACCTCTTGGTATGCTCAGCCACGCCGACCGGCCGCGGGGCCGGCGGCTCCACTTCCGGCTGAGGGCGGGGCGATGCGACGGGCAACCGGGTGGCTGACGGCCGGGGCGCTGGCGGCGCTGGCCGCCGGGGTGGTGCTGACCCCGACCGCGGCCGGCGGGGAGGTCGGGTACGTCGAAGACTTCGCCCTGGCGAAGGACCGGGCGGCGGCCCTCAAGCAGCTCATCCCCGGGACCGAGGACTACTACTACTACCACGCCCTCCACCTGCTCAACACCGGCCGGTTCGACCAGGTCGGGCCGCTGACGAAGACCTGGCACGAGCGGCACAACCAGACGCCCCGGCTGACCGAAATCCAGACCCGGCACGCCCTGCTCACCTACGACCAGGACCCGGCCAAGTCCCTCGCGTACCTCCGCGACCGGCTCGGGCTGCGGTTCGACCACCAGAAGGAGACGGTCGGCGTCCCGCCCGCCCACCCGACCGGCCGCGACCCGCAGCTCATCGCCCGCGACACCCTGGAGGCCAGGTCGG